>SHUQ01000053.1 GCA_009694585.1 Candidatus Nanopelagicales bacterium
TCCCGTCACCCGCTCAGCATGAGCGGGTCCCTCGAATCGGGAGGAGCAACGACGTTGGCCGCCGCCGCCTCATTCGGTAGTCGACGAACTCGCTCACCGGACGGGCTCGATGAACTCGCGAGCGGTGTTTTCGTGCCATGAGGTCTTGTACTTAGTACATCCTTGACGCATAATTCGCAGATGTCAGTTCGATCCCTCGCCACTTTGACCGCGATCGCGCTCACGGTGGTCTTGGTCGGCGCCGCCCAGCCGGTGCAGGCCGGCAGCGGCATGCTGCTTTTCGCCACTTTCAACGTCTGCAAAGTCGATTGCGCCGCTCCGGCTCCGTCGTGGGATATCCGGCGCGATCGGGTGGCACGTGTCATAGGTGAATCCGGAGCCGATGTAGTCGGGCTACAGGAGGCAACGAACAACCCCACCACCGTAGCTAAAACCCAAATAGCAGATATTCAAACGCTTATGGCTCCGGCTGGCTATGTTTCTCCATCCTTCACCGTCGATTCGAATGAATGCCGCAGGCCGCGTGATGCCCAAGGTGAACTCACCGGCCCATCTCCGTGCGACAACACCGCAGGATTACTCTTTCAAGCAGCAACTATTGAGCAGATCACCACGCCAACTGGCCTGCCATCGGCCGGGATTGTGCAGGTGGGGTCCATCGCACCCGGTATCGACGCAGTATCGGCAGCACGGTCGGTGGCCTGGGCATACCTACGAGGCAAGAATGGCGCCGGTCCATTTCTTGCAATTTCCTTGCACCTAGATTCAGATAAAAGCGTCATGGCCGAAAACTCGCGCGTTGCTGTAGGCCAAGCACTCGGTGGTTGGGTGCATTGGATGAACAGCATTCAGGGCATGGATAACACCCCTACAATTTTAATGGCAGACCTCAATTCATATGCGAAGCGACAACCAAGGGGCGTTCAAAGGTCACTAACTAGCACCGGGTGGATTGACGCCCACATGGCACGATCGCGTCGCAATATTGAGTACTCAACGATCAATTACAACCCACTGTTGGGGGATGGCGCCCAGGGGTTCCCAGCAGCGCCGCATAAGTTTCACAAGACCCATAAAAATCCAAAAGGTGACGCCACTCGAATCGACTACATCATGGGTTACGGCTCCGGACTGAGGGTCATTAACTACGAGGTAGTCGTCTATCTAAATGGAACCGCTTTCAACACTGACTACCAAGCATCTGATCATCAAATGGTCAAAGCTACTTTCGCGTTTCCCTAACTTACTAGTGGTTCGTCTTCGGGCTATCGCGGCAGGATGGTAACTTCCACCGCGAACCCGCCCAATGCACGGCGGGTTCCCAGCACTTACTGACACGACGAATATTTCGGGAAAAGTGCAAAAAGCTCACCCTAATTTGATAACCTCGGCGAGCGCGGAGGATAGGATTTTTGGCGTTAGCGGGGGTCTTCCTTGTCGGGTGCGGCACTGTCATTGAGGCCGAGCGTCAGGATACGACGGTGACGTCCCCTCGAGTGGTGTAGTTCCGGGCCACTTCGGCAACCGTTTTTCTCCGAGTCAACCTGGGGCGATCTACCCGACTTCCATTGAGGTTGTCTTGGATGACACCCCGTTGCAGTTAGTCGGCCCCGGCCTGCAGGTCGTCAGCGCCGTGGGCCTGAAAGCTGATGCTCCCGGATCTCCATATACCGATCCAGACGTGGATCCGGCCAAGCGTGGCGGCCCCAAACTTGTCGGGGCAAAACTCACGCGGATGTCTACCGAAGGTGATACCGCTCCCAAAGACTTCCAGCAGCACCTGCCCAACGACGGTGTTTCCCTATACGGCGATCAGGCGCAGTACCGATTGCGGACCTACACCTCCGGGGGGATGACTGCGGACGGGGTGCGCGGGTTGTTCCCCACCGACTTCGCTCGATTCTTCAGACTGCAGGCCACGACGGCAGCGGGGGAAACGGTGCTGCTGACCGAGACTGGCAAGGACTACTTGGTCGACGACAAGAAGGTCCGCGTCGTCGGTCTGGCTGATCTCGGCAAGAAACAAGACACCTACAACGACTGTTACGTCGAGGATAAGGACAACTACATCGACATCATCTTGTCCGGTGATGTCGAGGCCGTCAGCAAGATCACCACTGTCGAGATTCCCTCTACCGGTGCGTACTCCCCCGTCTACAACCCCGGCGGACCTGGGAACGATCCCGCACCGAACGTCCGGTACTCGGCACCAAGCCCGCCTATCTCGCAGAACGTGACAATTGCCCTCGAAGATCCACTAACGGTCACCTACCCCAACGGTGCTTCAGCTCGATGACTTCTACCCGCGCCAGTTGACCCTCGGCGCATTGAGCTATCAGTAGTGCATCGTGTTTGGTTATTACTGCGGCAGGCGCCTAAACACCGGACGCGGCAAAGTCTTGAGGGCGGTCATGACGAAGCGCAGCGGACCGGGAGCGTAAACAGTGTTCTTGCCTTTGCGTAACCCAGCAACAACAATCTTCGCGACCACTTCTGGGTCGGTGGTCATCGGTGCTTCTGGCATACCTGTCGTCATCTTCGTGCGCACCATGCCAGGACGGACAACAAGAACATTGGCACCCGAGCCATGCAATGCGTCACCTAGGCCTTGGGCGAAGGCATCGAGGCCAGCTTTCGTGGACCCGTAGATGAAATTGGATCGACGGGCCCGATCGCCAGCAACACTTGAGAAGACTACGAGTGAGCCATGGCCTTGATTTTTTAATCGGGCTGCAACCCGTAGGCCCACACTGACCGCGCCGGTGTAGTTGGTGGTTGCCACCTCCACCGCAAGATCGGGATTGGCCTCACCTTCATCTTGACTGCCAAGAACCCCAAAGGCGAGAAGCACAACGTCGATATCACCGGCATCGAAAACCTGATTAATCAGCGCCGCGTGCTCAGTGGTGTTTTTGGCTTCAAAATCAACAGCAGACACTCCTGAAATACCCGCACCGGCTAGCGCCGCGATCGCCTCATCCCGCGCAGGTGATGCCCGCCCCGCTAACACCACTCGCTTTAGGCGATTACGCGGCAATGCCAGCACGGTCGCTAGGGCAATCTCGCTGGTACCACCCAAAACAAGAACCGACTGCGGATCACCTAATGCGTCGTTCACAAAGACAACCTCCTGGCTAGGTCTGACTTGAAAATCCCTTTGGGGTCCAGCTCATCGCGGGTCCGCTGCCACTGTGCAAGGCGAGGATAGGTGCGGGTGAACATTTCCGGTGACTGCCGTGAGTCTTTGGCAAGGTAGAGCCGGCCGCCCGCGTTGGCCACTAACTCATCCATTTCATCTAAAGCGGCGGCTAACCCTGGGATGCCCGCCGGCACATCGGCGGCCAGAGTCCATCCAGGCTGCGGAAATGAAAGTGGCGCCGGGTTGGCCGCACCAAAGCGCTTGAGTACGGTCAGGAAACTCGGTGCGCCGATACTTTGTAGTTTGCGAAGCGCGGTGCCTACCACCTCGCCGGCCGCATCCGGTACCACGAATTGATATTGCACAAATCCATCGGGGCCGTAAACGCGATTCCAGTCTGCAACGAAATCAAGTGGATGAAAAAACTCCGAGATGGGCTGCAGCGCCCCCTGTTCATGCTTAGGAGCTTTGCGATACCACGCTTTATTGAACGCCCGCACGGTAAATTTATTAAGTAGCCCGCCGGGGATAATGCCGGGGGCTTTCGCCACTGCCTTTGGAGCGTAGGCCAGTGCAGTTGAGCGTTTATCTACCGGCAGCTGATCAAAATTTGCGTGGTCACCTCGGGTTATTACCCCGCGTCCCGATGCAGAAACACTATCGATCCAGGCGACGCTATAGCGGTACTGCGCATCGCTTTCGATCATGCGTGACATCACGTCATCAAGGTCGACGCATCTTTCGGTATCGACACTAATAAACGAACTTGATATCGGGATCATCTTGAAAGTTGCTTCGGTCATGACTCCGGTTAGGCCCATCCCGCCGACCGTAGCCCAAAACTGTTCCTGGGTTGTCTTGTCATCGGGCCGAAGCTCACGTAATTCACCGCGCCCATCAACCAGGCTAACTGTCTGCACATGGTTCCCGAAAGTTCCTTCAACATGGTGGTTCTTGCCATGCACATCAGCGGCAATTGCGCCTGCCACGGTTACCATCCGCGTGCCCGGGGTCACCGGCACAAAGAAGCCGGCTGGCACCGCGGCTAGCAGTAGATCATTGAGACTAAGGCCGGCTCCTGCGGTTACGGTTCCGGTACTGGCATTAAGCGAGATTGCCGACAGGGCCTGAAGATCAAGAACATCAGCACCGCCACTTTGGGCTGCGTCACCATACGAACGCCCCAGGCCGCGCGCAAGAACACCCCTAGGCCCGGCACTGCGGATGCACTCTGCAACTTGCTCGACCGTGCTGATCGGCACCACCTTGGCAAGTGAGGGGGCAGTACGCCCCCACCCGGTGAGCAGTTGCTCGTTTTCGTCACGCCGCAGCGGTGATTGAATCGACATCACACGCCCAAGGCGCCGAGGCCAAACAGCACCAGCCAGATACCACCAATGACTACGAGCGCCTTATCGTGGAGAACGGCGTCCTCTGGAGCTTCAGCTTGACCGCGATCGATGACAACTCCGTAGCGCAAGATCGCGAGCACAAACGGCAGGACACTCCACTGCGCCCACGGCAAGGTTGACGGAGCCTGACCTACCTCAAAAGCCCACAAGCAGTAAGCCACAATCGTGATGGCGGCGGCTACACCCCAGACAAAGCGCAGGTAACCGAGTGAATATCCATCAAGGCTGCGGCGCTTTGGGGCACCAACGTCAGCAGATGCACTAAGTGCGCGGTCAAGTTCGCTGAATCTCTTGCCCGCAGCCATGAATAGGGATCCGAAACCAGCGACGATCAAGAACCACTGCGAAATCGGCAGGTTTGACGCTACGCCACCTGCGATTGCGCGCAGCAAGAAACCCATAGCAAGTAGGGCGAGCTCAATAACTGGTTCATGCTTCAGGAAAAGTGAATAGGACAGGGTAAACACGAAGTAGACGGCAACAACGCCTGCGAGATCTGGCCTGATCCACCAAGACAATGCCAGCGCAGCCAAAGCGAGTGCAACAGAACAGATCGCTGCCACACTAGGCTTGAGGTCGCCGGCGGCAATCGGCCTATTGCATTTCGTTGGGTGGTTGCGATCATCAGCAATGTCGCGAATATCGTTTATCAGATAGGTCGAACTTGATATCAGGCAAAATGCGATGAAAGCCCCGAGCGTCGGGACGATAACCGAACGTTCAAACAGCGAGCCCGCTGCCAATGGTGCCGCGAAAACGAGTACGTTCTTCAGCCACTGCCTCGGCCGCACCGCTGCAACTAGTGCCACCGGGAACGACCGGCCGTTACGTGTCGCGTTCAACACTTGCTCCTGGCTCTGAATCGCCGACGATTCTAGCCAGCTGCGGCACGACAAGGAACCAAGTAATCAAATGCAATATTGCTAACCAAATGCGCGTAGACCAAATGACGTCAACCGGTTGCCTTAGCGGCAAAGCAAGGGAGATTAAGGCGAGAAGGGTGCCGCCCCAATAAACAACGCGCCGCGCATTCCTTCGCCCTAACATCAATGCTGAAAGAAGTGCCCCTATTGCCGCAGCGAGTAATGGCACAATCAGGATCAAGAGCCACGGCACGACCGTCAGGCCCCCACCAATTGCCGATTGCACCTCAAATGGCACTCCCAGCGCGCGCCCGATGCCATAAACCAAAAGGCACAACAGGGCGGACCAGCCACCGGTTAGCGCCGCCGCGTAGAGCAGGAACCTCAGGGTGGGATTGGCCGACTTGGGCGGGGCGATCGGGGTCACCGATGCCATCCAGAAGCCGGTCATCCCCCCATTGTGGCGAACAATCGGGGCCCGCGACACCAGTGAGGCGAATGCGACGGGCACTTGCGTAAGTTACTGATCAGTAGGATAATTAGGTTACTGGCGGGTAACCTCGTCACGGGACTGGGCGTCCCGGCAACCTGAAAAGTCATAACCAGTAGAGGAGCAAGTTCGGTCATGGGCCATTACAAAAGCAACCTTCGTGACCTGGAGTTCAACCTTTTCGAGGTTTTCGGGGCCGGTGACCGCATCGGTAAAGGGCCATTTGCCAGCATGGACGAGGACACCGCACACGATGTCCTGCGCGAAGTTGAGCGCCTCTCAACCGGTGAACTCGCAGACTCCTTCGCCGACTCAGACCGCCATCCACCCGTATATGACCCAAAGACCAAATCGGTCACCATGCCCGAGAGTTTTAAGAAGTCCTACCGGCTGCTGATGGAGTCGGAGTGGTGGCGCCTAGACCTACCCGAACACATGGGTGGATCTGGCGCGCCGCCGTCACTTCGTTGGGCCGCCAGCGAAATGCTGCTCGGATCCAACCCTGCCGCATTCATGTTCATGTCCGGGCCGGGGTTTGCCAGCATTCTTCACAGCATCGGCAATGAAGACCAAAAACGTGCTGCAACTTTCACCATTGATAATGCTTGGGGCTCGACGATGGTGCTAACCGAGCCTGACGCTGGTTCCGATGTCGGTGCAGGTAGAGCCAAGGCGATCGATAACGGCGATGGCACCTGGCGCATCGAGGGTGTCAAACGCTTCATCTCGTCCGCTGAGCACGACATGGCTGAAAACATTTTGCACTTAGTGCTGGCGCGGCCCGACGACGCCGGGCCAGGTACTAAGGGTCTCTCGTTATTCTTGGTACCCAAATTTCTCTTTGACTTCCAGACCGGTGAACTAGGCGCTCGTAATGGCGTCTATACAACCAATGTTGAAAAGAAGATGGGCTTAAAAGTTTCAACCACCTGCGAACTCACTTTCAGTGAGAACGAACCCGCAATTGGTTGGTTGATCGGCGACGTCCATGACGGCATCGCCCAGATGTTCAAGTTCATCGAATATGCGCGCATGATGGTCGGCACGAAAGCTATCGGGACACTCTCAACCGGTTACCTAAATGCCCTTGATTACGCAAAGACCCGCGTGCAGGGTGCTGACCTAACGCAGATGACTGATAAGGCCGCACCACGCGTCACGATTTTTCACCATCCAGATGTTCGCCGTTCCCTGATGCTGCAAAAGTCTTATGCCGAAGGGATGCGTGCACTGATCGCATACACCGCCTACTGGCAGGACCTAGTAGAAATGGGCGAGGCTGGAGTTGAAGGCGTAGACCTCGATGCCGCACTAAGGATGAACGATCTACTCCTTCCGATTGTTAAGGGCGTGGGCTCCGAGCGTTCATACGAAATGCTCGCGGTGTCGCTGCAGACCTACGGTGGTTCTGGCTACCTGCAGGATTACCCAATTGAGCAGTATTTACGCGACGCCAAGATCGACACCCTGTACGAAGGAACCACGGCCATTCAGGGTCTGGATTTCTTCTTCCGCAAAATGGTGCGCGACCAGTTCAAGTCGATTTTCTATTTGGGATCGCAGATTACCGAGACGGTGAAGGGTGATGAAGGATCCGGTCAGTTAGTGACCGAACGTGAACTCTTGGGCAAGGCCCTGGAGGACGTTCAGGCGATCATTGGCCTACTCGGGCAGTGGGCAATGGCTTCGCAAACTGACTCCCAGGAAATCTATCGGGTTGGCCTGAACACCACTCGTCTGCTGATGGCCACCGGTGATCTGCTAATTGGCTGGCTGCTACTTCGCCAAGCAGAGGTTGCCATCGCGGCACTCGAGCGTGATGTTTCTGATCGGGATCGCACCTTCTACATCGGCAAAATAGAAACGGCCAAGTGGTTCGCGCGCAATCGCCTTCCCTTGCTCGCAGCCGAGCGTGCGATTGCTGAGGCAACCACCCTTGAGGTCATGGAACTCGCAGAGGAATCCTTCTAGGCGCATCTAGTTTCATCCCGTCTACTGCTGTCCCTAAGTCTGAAGAAGGCTCGTAGGATCAGGGGATGAAGCGGCGGCGCTCAGCATTGGTTTTGATAATTGGCACCCTCGCCCTGTTGGTTAACCTGAGCACGGCCAGTGCGCACACTCAGTTGCTTTCCGCCGACCCAATCGACGGGTCAGTACTTAGTTCTCCCCCCACTCAGGTGGTGCTGACGTTCGACGAAGCCCTACTTGAGGAAGCCGTTGCCATTGCGATTTCTAACAGCACCGGTGAAGTTGTCAGCGGCACGGTCGCCTCGGCAGCTGGCGCCATCGTGACTATCCCTTGGCCCACCGAATTGGCCCCCGATACCTATGCCGTTGTCTACCGGATCGTCTCCGATGATGGTCATCCTGTCACCGGTTCAATCGGCCTGACTTACTCCGCAGCCAGCGGCTCGCCATCCGTCACAAGTACTGCACCGGTTGAAACTTCAGTAGTCGCACCGCAGCCAGCTGGCTTCCCAATAGGTGTAGTTGGACTTGTCCTTGCCTTAGCTGCCACGATCACCGTAATTATTTTGGCAAGACATGGGCGTAAATGAACCGCACTGTCATGCAGCGCACCCCGCGGGGCACAACAAGGCCACCGCTGGGGTTTGGAGTTATCGCTCTACTCGCAATTGCGTTGGTGGTGCTCGCGGTGAGTGCACTTGGGGTGTCATTGGTGGTGTCCGGCGGTGGATACGAACCACCAGCTGCCGGGCTCCCAGATCCTGGGCCACTGGTGGTTTGGGGGGTGCCAACACTTCGCCTACTCACCGAAATCGCCGCACTTGCAACCATCGGTTGGCTATTAGCCGCGTGCATTCTGGACCCAGCCGGTAAAGATGGGGTGATTTCCCGGGTGGGTCGAGTTGATGCCATCCGTGCCTCAATAGCCGCACTCATCTGGTCAGTGCTTGCCCTAGCACAGATGTTCTTCGTGCTCGCGAACGTACTCGGCATCACCCTTAGCCAAGCATTTAATCCGGCCATCTTTGCTACCTATGCGAGCGATATTCCAGCTACCCGCGCCCTGATGGTCATGGCGCTCTTAGCTTTCATCGTAGCTTTTGCTGCTTTTGTCACCTCGACAATCGGCGCTGAGGCCGGGTGGCTCATCGTTGCTTTAGTCGCCGTTTCGTTGCCGGCACTTGGTGGCCATGGCGCGGGCCTCGGTGACCACTCACTAGCAATAACCGCCGGTGTCGCGCACATCTTGGCCGCCGTCATTTGGGTCGGTGGCTTAATGGCTCTGACACTTCATGCGGTTCGGCGCGATGGATCATTACAAACCTCCCTGCAGCGGTTTTCTGCGATCTCCCTAATCGCAATCGTGCTACTGGCAGTAAGCGGTATAGCTAATGCGTATACCCATCTTGACACCATAGATCAGTTGTTCACCACCGGTTACGGTCAAGTCGTACTAGGGAAAGCCCTGCTGATCGTTGTCCTCGGAATAATCGGCTGGATTCTGCGCCGTCGAGTGGTTACCGGCGCAAATAGGGCATCCGGGGTTGCCCTATTTGCCAGGATTGCCGGGCTCGAATTGGCAATCATGGTGCTGGCCGTGGCCCTGGGCGTGACTCTCGCATCCAGTGCACCCCCGCGACAACAAACAGCATTCAACTCATTCGGTGAGACCCTTCTCGGGTTTGCCTATCCACCGCCACCGACCGTACTCACCGTTGGTCTGGGTTTTCGGCTTGAGCCACTGTTTTTAACTTTGGGGCTTGTCGGCGCGGCACTTTATTGCATTGGTGTTGCACGCCTTCGCGCCCGTGGTGATAAGTGGCCTTGGGGTCGACTCATCGCTTGGCTAATTGGTATCGGAATCATGATTTGGTGCACTAATGCCGGTATTGCAACCTACTCGCAGGTCTCCGTTGGCCTGCACATGTTTCAGCACATGACCATGACCATGCTCGCTCCGATCATGTTGGTCCTTGGTGCTCCAGCAACACTTGCTCTGCGCGCACTGAAACCTTCACACGGCACCGAACGCGGCCCCCGTGAGTGGTTGATGTGGTTTCTGCATAGTTGGATAACTCGCTTACTCACGAATCCTTTCTATGTCTTCTTCATTTATGTGATCGGGCTGTACGGCCTCTATATGACCCCGCTCTTCGGTTGGTTAATGGGCAGTCACGCCGGACATGTTTTTATGCAGTTACATTTTCTTGCGGCTGGATACCTCTTTTACTGGGTACTCATCGGCATTGATCCCCGGCCTAAACCACTGCCCTATTGGGGTCGGCTACTGATGTTGATGCTCGCCCTTTCGGTGCATGGATTCTTCGCCGTGGCCATGATGATGGCCTCCACGCCGCTGGCCATCGAGTGGTACGGGGTGGTGCAACCCGATTGGATTGTTGATCCACTTCGCGACACCATGATCGGTGCGCAGGTAGCTTGGGGCCTATCAGAAGTACCCACCGTCATCGTCCTAATTGTCATCGCCATCCAATGGTCACGCAGTGACGAACGCGAAGCTAAACGGGCTGACCGGCGGGCTGATCGTGATGGGGGTGTCGAACTAGCTGAGTACAACGAGCGCTTCACCCGCTTGGCACAACGTGATAGACAGGACTAATCTGCACGGGTGCGCCTGCTACTAATCGTCCCCGTAGCAATATTGGTGGTGTTTGCACCGCAAGCGAACGCTACTCAACCAACCGCACCCGAGTGGTTTCCCACTCAGTTAGCGCACGTTGCTAACTCGAATCAGGTAATAGTGGTTACCGCCCCACGGTGGTCCTCAACCTCGGGCACCCTGCGCGCATTTGAAAGATCAGCCACCGGTAACTGGATTCAAGTAGTTGAAGCCACTCCAGCACTCTTGGGTTATGCCGGATTAGTTTCTGCGGTTGACCGCCGCCAAGGAACCGGCAAGACCCCTGCCGGCACCTTTGCAATCGAGTCATCATTCGGCAGACTCGCAAATCCTGGTACCAAATTGCCCTACACCGAATTCGACCGCAATGATGCGTGGACCTACGACCCGAAGCATCCAGCTACTTACAATCTTTTCCAAGATGCCGATCTGCCCTGGGCTGACTACGGGAAATATGTTGAAAGACTTCGGCAGTACGGGAGGCAATACAACTATGTGGCGGTGCTAGATTTCAATCTGCCTCAAGGTCCAGTGACAGTTGGCGTCAACGGCATCCGTCGCACCTCACCACCGGCCGACACTCGCCGTGGCGGCGGCATCTTCTTGCATGTCAGTAACGGTACTAATACTGCTGGTTGCATCGCGATCACGGGGCAGCGGATGGCCCAAATTATGCAGTGGCTTGATCCAGCCAAACGACCGGTAATCGTGATCGGAACACTCGCGACGATCGATCAGATGTAGCAACCCGCTAGCGCAGGCGAATGTCACCAAGTGCCGGGAACTGCACCCGCCACGCGTTGGGAACTTCCGGGTCCACGTCAACGTAGATTATTTCCTCACTACTGCCACCTCTTGCCACCACCGCGCCTTTGGGGTCAATCACGCAGGAGTGGCCGCCAAGTGCGATATCTGGCTGCGCACCTACCTCATTGCAGGCAAGGAGCCAAGCTTGGTTTTCAATTGCACGCGCTTGGGTCAGCACATCCCATTGCTCAATGCGCAGAGTGGGCCAGCCTGAAGTGACCACAAATGCGGTGGCACCGCCTTCGGTTAAGGCACGAAAGAGTTCCGGGAAGCGTAGGTCATAGCACGTGGCCATACCGGTCGCGCCAAGCGGGGTGTCGACTACTACGAGTTCTTCACCGCCACTCATCAAAGTCGTCTCACCACCTTCAAAACCGAATAAGTGGATCTTTCGGTAGGTGGCACGCAGATCACCCTCGGGTGAAAAGAGGATGCTGGTGTTGAAGTACAAACCGTCGGCCTCTTCGCAAAACGAGCCGCCATGCAACCAAATACCATGCTGCTTAGCCAAGGCACCCAAATCAGTAACCAGCGGCCCGTTGATCTCCTGCGCATGTTCACGTGCCGCATCAATATCGAAGGCACCCACATGCCATAACTCAGGTAGCACAACGAACTGCGCTTTGGCTGCGGCTTTTGCCACCAAACCCATAGCCCTGGTGACCCGCTTATAGACGGGTTCGGCCGAAGTGCAGTCCAATTGAATCAAAGCCACTGTGACGCTCACGACCTGAACCTTACCCGCCAACAAGTGCTGGCCGCCAATGATTGCGATTACACTTTGACCACATCGATGGGAGCACCTTGAAAACCACCTTCACCAAAGCTGATCTGATCGCGGCTTCCCTAGGAGCTTTGACTCAGGTCGCCGATCTTGTGGCCCCGCTAACTGATGAGCAGTGGCAGTCTGACACCCCGTGCCCTGGCTGGCGGGTCAGTGACGTCGTCGCGCACCTTGCCGATTTCGAATCATTCCTGAGCGGTAACCCACGAGCCACCGCGGAGCCCGACTGGGACACCTTGCCGCATGTGGTGAACGAGACTGACAAATTCATTGAACTAGGTGTGGCAGCTCGGCGCGGTAACTCACCGAGTGAGCTACTAACGGAATTAGGTGAGCTAATCAAGTTGCGCCGAACGATCTTGCACGCCGATACGGGTGAGCTAACAAGTCAGGTACGTGGACCATTCGGAGCGCCGATAACCCTGGAGCGAGCTCTCACGATGCGGGCGTTCGACACCTGGGTGCACGAACAAGATATTCGTGATGCCGTTGATCAGCGTGGAGGGTGGAGCGGCTTGCCCTTCGAAGTCGCTCTCAGTGTGTTGGTAAGTGCGCTTCCAGCGGTCTGGGGGAAGAACTCTCGGCCACCGGTCAATGCCGTGCTCAACTTAGTAATTAGCGATCTCGCTGGTGAGGTATTCATCCGTCTTGATGCCGACGGCCGCGCCCGATTTGTGGACGGTGATGAACCCACTGTGCGACTTTCGATTTCTGCCACCGATTTGGTCCATCGCATGTGCGGGCGCGTTGCTCCCGATGATGCGGGATCTATGGAACGTATTGAAGTAACCGGGCCGGATGTTTTAGTTCAGCG
>SHUQ01000054.1 GCA_009694585.1 Candidatus Nanopelagicales bacterium
TGCAACCACCCGAATTTGTCTCAAGGCGCACATATCTAACCCGGTCATCGGCCCTGGCCGCCGCCGCCGCTAGCTCAGCAGTGTTATCGGTCGAGGCATCGTCTACCACGATGATTTCGATATTGCGATGTGTTTGATTCTGCAGTGACGAAAGAGCTCCAGGCAATCTCAAGGCATCGTTATAGCTGATCAGTATCACGCTGACATCGGGAAATAGCTGGCCAGGAACCACGCTCATGCGGGTGCTCGCAGCGCCTCGGCGTGCTCTATGAGTACCCGGGCGCGCTCATCGAAACTGTGCAAATGCGCTACCTGCGCGGCCGCCGCCAGCCGCGTCGCCCGGTTGCCGAATACTTCGTCCCGTTCCCCTGCCAACAATTCGCGTAATTGCTCGGAACCTTCATAGGTGCGCACCGAATTACCGAATACGCGTTCGAGCCCCTGCGCCGGGTCTGAAATAACTCGGGCGCCGGTGGCCACTGCGTCAAAAAGACGATTTGATAAAAAGCCATCTGCGGCCATCTGCGGCCAGTGGTCATTAAGCACCACTCCGGCACTTGCATAGGCAGCCGGGAGGTCAATATTGGGCAAGAAGTCTGCTCGAATTTGATCGGGTGCCAAGAAGGTTTCCCACCCGACTCCATAAATCGTGATATTCGCGTCTATTTCAAATGCATCCTTGACAATGGGCCGAAAAGAGCCGCGAGTAGAACCCACGAATAGCACTTCATCACCGCTGTCTGGCACTCCAGCTTGGGGCGAAAAGCGCTGTGGGTTGGTGGCTTGCAAGAGCGGGGTAATAATCGCTGGGTCACCCCAGGTCTCGCTAGCGGCAAATACCGCATCGTATTCGGCTAACTCATCAGGCTCGATCAATTCAGGGTGCGAAATAATCCACATCATCCATGTGGTTGAACTGTCAGCGGATGCAGCACGCACCGGGCGCACTCGACGAAGGCCCCGCAATACCAACACCACATCATCGCGCTCACGCGCGGGAGCTTCCGCGCCCCCTCGATGCACTACCGCAGCAATCTGGCCTTGTCGTTGCAGTGCCTCGATTAGGTCGGTGGCAAACCAGGTGTCGCCCCAGAGCAGGCCCGCTTCACCTTTTGGCGATGGGGTGACAACCGACCAGCGCAACGGTTCGGCAGCTTTCCTTCCAAACATAGATTTGAATTTCATCACTTACGCACCCGCAAAAAGCCCCAGCCCCAAGCTGCATGCATCACCGCGTACACCACCGGCAATACCAGCGCTGCTCGAAATGTCAACCGTGGTTTGGTTAGCGCAGCAACGATGCTGGCCAGTAGATCAAGCATTAGATAGCCGACCGGTGCCGCAAATCCAAGTACCGCTAGCCACGGCACCCCAAGGATTACACCGAGTAATCCCAAAGCCGTGCCGACGAGCACCCCGGCGACGGCAATCGGGGCCGCCAGATAGCGCAATGAGACGGTTTTAGGATGCCGATTCGCCAACTCGCGGCGCCAATGTCCGTAATCGTGATACTGCCTAGCTAACGCACCAAGGGAGGGCCGGGGCCGGTAGGTGACTTTTAGATCTGGTGTGAACCAGACTGTGCCACCGGTTTGCCTAATGCGCAGATTCATTTCCCAATCCTGAGCGCGCTCCATAGTGATGTCGTATCCACCCACTCGATCAAGCGCCTCGCGACGAAAACATCCTAGATAGACCGTAAGTGCTGGCCCCGCCAAACCACCAACATGAAATGCCGCTCCCCCAACGCCAAATCGCGAGGTCATCGCGCGCGCCACCGCATGCTCAAAATCCGTGGTGCCCTCCGCATTCATTATTCCGCCGACATTGTCAGCCCCACTGGTTCGCAGAGTTTCAACCGCAACCGCAACGTAGTCATTTGGGATCATCGCGTGGCCATCAACTCGAACAATAACCTCGCCACTGGCCGCTTGGATCGCAGCATTTAGGCCCGATGGCGTCTTACCTGATGGATTATCGACAACTCGAACCCGGCCATCTCGGGCTGCGATCTCAGCTGCGACCGCAGCCGTGCGGTCCCGTGATGGCCCGACCGACACAATGACCTCAAGGGCCCCCGGGTAGTTCTGTTTAAGTATCCGGTCAATCGAATGCTGCAGGTGTCGCTCCTCATTGATGGCGGGCATGATCACTGAAACCCGCGGGAACGTGGTTGGATTTGCGCTCATGGAGATGTACCGAAGGCTGAGTGCTGGAGTAAACCCGGCCAAGTCTGCTGAGTTTTCGTCAGGAAGTGCTCATCGGCGACAAGCGCGGTATGAGCCGCTAGATGCCGAACATAGATGTAGCCAAGTCCATGCGTTCGGTATATCAAGCCACCTGATTGTTTAATATTTTCCAGTAATCCGCGATCGATTGACTTACCCACCGGACGCCAGCCACCAACATCGTCAAGATCGGCACGGGAAATCAGAATGGTTCCGCCAGCCACAAAGAAGGAATACTTTTCCGCGGCATAAGTGGGCCTAAATACCGTGGTGTCCTCCCTCGCAAGATAAATCCAGTCCAGTGCCTTGCCGACTACCTGCGCCCCTGAGTACATGCGAGCAAGGACCAAATCCCAAACGTGATTTGCACCGTAGTAGTCGTCATCATCAATCTTGGTAATCAACTCACCGTCGGCACGCTGACTGGCCACCTGCATTGCAGCGCCAAAAGACACTGACTCAGCCACCGAATTGAAATGCAATTCGCGGCCGGCCAAAGTCGAGAGTTCAGCGCGCCTATTTGAATCCAACTCAAAACCATGTAGCCCGACGATCACTTGCAGGTTCGGGTAATCCAACCGGGCAATTTGTTGCATCGAATGACTTAAATAAGTGTCGCGATTGGTCAGAAGTACTGCACTAATCGATGGCCAGCACCCAAGTGCAGCGGCCGGGGTAGCACTTCGCAGTGCCGCGCGACGAGCGCTAACTGATGCCACCTGCGCTTCAAGGAGGTCACCTGCTTCGGTGTTGACAACAATTCCACAGGCGTGCAATTGATTCATCCACTTCGGGCCGAGCTCAACCTCCGCGCGAACCCCGCCCACTGACCGCAGGGCTTCTACATCACGGCCTCTAATGTCCCCGGTGATGTCGAGCTTAAGTGAAGAGCCACGTAGCTTAAGGGCTCCGCCCGCGACGCTAGCTGCAATGACCTCGGTGGCACCCAACGACCGTCGACCAATTGGGTTATGCACGCTCGGGTCAACAGCTACCAAATGTGCCGCGCCATCGACGATCCAAGTGTCATCAGATATCACCACGGTCGAAGCCCGCTCGATCTCAGGCATTTGCCCTGACACGGGCAGCACCAACGTGTCGCACCTTCGCAGGTGCGCGTGCACGGTGTCACCCGGCAGAACTACATCGTGCACATTGGCCGCCAGTGCCGCCGCCGCGGCCGGCAGACCAGAGGTGAGGGTCAGCATCGACCCGACCCCTGGGCTAAGTGTTGGTCGCAGGCACCGCACGGCGGCGGCAAGGGCCAGCGCGCTGTCGATGGGGTCGAGCCAAGTCAAAACCACCAGCACACCGTCGCGTTGCGGGGCGATGAGGTATGCCGCGAGGCCCGGTGAAGCTGGCGCACCGACCCAACCCTTGGGCGGTGACCAATTGGCAACCTTGATTTCTAGGTTGGTGATCTGCGCCGCACCCACGCTGGTGACACATAGTTGCTGGATCTGCTCGATAGCAGCCGCCTCGACCCGCCACTGGTTGGCACGAGCGCGGATCCGGACCCCGGGAATACCCACGAACGCCACCTTAGGGGGCCGATAGTCTTCACAGGTGACCTTGCGACTGTCTGTCATTGGAACCGGCTATTTGGGTGCCACCCACGCGGCCTGCATGGCCGAGCTGGGTTTTGAGGTGATCGGGGTCGAAATCGACCCGGCCAAGGTCGAGATTTTGCAAAGTGGGCGCGTCCCGTTCTACGAGCCCGGCCTCCCGGAGGTACTGGCCCGCAATATTGACGCCGGCCGCCTGCGATTCACCACCTCGATGGCCGAGGTCGCCGCCGCTGATATCCACTTCATCTGTGTCGGCACCCCACAGCAGACCGGCGCCAGTGCTGCTGACTTATCCCAAGTTTTCGGCTCGATCCAAGCACTAGCCCCGCACCTGCGCGCCGGCGCTCTGGTGGTTGGCAAATCCACGGTGCCGGTTGGTACCGCAGCTTTAATCGCCGAGCAGCTGGCCCTAACGGCACCGGCGGTCGAAGTCGCCTGGAACCCTGAATTTCTCCGTGAGGGTTTTGCCGTTGCCGACACCTTGCACCCGGATCGATTGGTAGTGGGCGTCGCCAGCCAGCAGGCCGAGGAGCTACTACGTGAGGTGTATGCACCACTCATTGACCAAGGCGTACCATTCCTCGTGACGGACTTCCCAACCGCCGAGCTCGTCAAAGTCGCCGCCAATTCATTTCTCGCCACGAGGATCTCATTCATCAACGCAATGGCGGAAGTCTGTGAAGCTGCTGGTGCCGACATCGCCCAACTCGCCGAAGCCATTGGCTACGACCCGCGTATCGGAAACAGCTACCTCGCGGCCGGCTTAGGTTTTGGCGGTGGGTGCCTACCTAAAGATATTCGCGCCTTCATGGCCCGGGCCGGTGAACTAGGAGCAGAAGAAGCTCTCGCCTTCTTGCGCGAGGTTGATCAAATCAATTTACGGCAGCGCACCCACACGGTAAACCTCGCACTTGCTGCCCTTAACGGCTCCTTCGCCGGTAAGAATGTCACGGTACTGGGCGCCGCATTTAAGCCTGACAGTGATGACGTTCGAGATTCACCCGCTCTTGCAGTTGCGGCGGCGATCCAAAACGCCGGTGGTCATGTAGTGGTACATGATCCGAAGGCGCTCGCCAATGCTGCCCGCGTTTACCCGACCTTGACCTATGTTGAAGATGTCACCGAAGCACTTGCTGCTGCCGAACTCGTCCTGCACTTAACTGAGTGGCCCGAATACCGCGACCTGGATCCCTCGAAATTTCCGCCCGCCGCGAAGAAACGTCACTTAATTGACGCCCGCAACCGCCTTGATCCAAAACTTTGGCGGGCCGCCGGCTGGACCTACCGCGCCCTCGGGCGCCCAACCGCCTAAGGGTGACGGGCGCACCAGTGACCACCGATATCTATGGAAGCACCGCTGATGTCGACCGGTTGCTGCGTGAAAGCAAACTTTGGTTCGTCGTTGGCCTAGGCAACAACCCAGACCGTGCCGCGTTTGGCGTCGCTTCGGTATTGCAACAACGCGGTAAGCGAATGATTCCGATTTATCCACGGGCCGAAATAGTGCACGGCGAGCAGGGCTACGCCACCATCGCCGAGGCTGCGGCTGCGGTTGGTGTCCCGGATGTAGTCGATGTTTTCGTGAGATCAGATCGCGCCGGCGAATTCGCCGACGCTGCCATCGCGGTCGGTGCGGGCTCGGTCTGGTTTCAACTTGATGTCATCGACGAAGCGGCAGCGAGGCGCGTGGTTGATGCGGGCATGACAATGATCATGAATAAATGCCCGGCGATCGAATGGCGACTACGACCTAATTAGCCGGTGGCAACAGGTTTTCGCCCCTGGCTTTGGCCGCCGCATTTAGCTCGGCCTGAAAGTTCACCATCGCTTCACTTAGCTCTGGATTCGCCATTGCCAGCATGCGTACCGCTAGGAGCCCGGCATTACGGGCATTGCCGATGGCAACTGTTGCAACTGGCACCCCGGCCGGCATCTGCACAATCGACAGGAGCGAATCCATACCTTGCAGCGCCGGCGTTGAGATGGGGACACCGATCACCGGCAGCGGTGTTAGCGAAGCGAGCATCCCCGGCAGGTGGGCTGCGCCACCAGCGCCAGCGATGATCACCTGCAACCCGCGCTCCACCGCCGTGGTGGCGTACTCAACCATTTCAAGTGGCATTCGGTGCGCTGAAACCACCCGCACTTCATGGCCGACACCGAACTCATCAAGGGCGCTAACCGCCGCCTGCATGGTTGGCCAGTCAGAGTCACTGCCCATGCAAATTCCAACGACGGCGTTTGGGCCAGAAAGTTGCTCATTCATCAATTACCCCCGCGAAATAGTCTGCCGCGTGTCGGCCCCGAACCAGAAGTTTTTCGTAATCCTCGCCCATAACGGTGACATGCCCGAGTTTGCGGCCCGGTCGTACCGCCTTGCCATAAAGATGCACTTTGATACCTGGATCGCGCGCGAGCACATGCCGATAAGCCGAATAAAGGTCGTCGGCCTCACCGCCAAGAATATTTACCATAACCGCATATGGCGCCACCGCATGCGGATCACCAAGTGGGAGATCAAGTACCGCCCGTAGGTGATTCTCGAACTGACTTGTCACCGCGCCCTCGATAGACCAGTGCCCGGAATTATGTGGACGCATCGCGAGTTCATTGACGAAAAGTTCAGCACCGGTGTCGAATATTTCGACAGCCAACATGCCCGTGACATTCAAGTCACGGGCGATTCGCAGCGCTATCTCCTGGGCTTGCACCGCACGTTCTGGCACTAATCCCGGGCACGGCACCACCACTTCGGCGCAGATGCCATCAATCTGCTTGGTGCGCGCCACCGGATACGCCACCGCTTGGCCATGTGGGGATCTGGCCACTTGCGCGCAAATTTCTTGGATGAAATCAATGTGCTCCTCGGCTAACCACTGGGCGCCGGGAGTTAACGGGGTTGCGAGTACCTCGGCGGCCTGCTCGGCCGACTTGATAACCCAGACCCCGCGACCGTCATAGCCCCCGCGTGAAGTTTTTAGTACCACCGGCCAATTGACTTCCGTCGCGAATTCGGTTACGTGATCTAAGGCCGACACCACATGCCAACGCGGACACCGGACCCCGATGTCGGTAAGTGACTGGCGCATGTGGATTTTGTCTTGGGCGTGGAATAGGGCTGATGGTCCCGGCCGTACCGCAACACCAAGTGCCTCGAGTTGTTCTAGATAAGCCGGCGGCACGTGTTCGTGGTCGAAAGTGATTACCGCGAGACCCTGCGCAAATGCGAGCAGGGCCTCGATGTCGTCATGGGCACCGATGTGAATATCACGGACCACTTGGGCCGCTGGGTCGGTCGGTGATTGGGCTAGAACCCGAAAACCAATTCCGAGCGCGGTTGCGGCCTCGGCGCTCATTCGAGCAAGCTGGCCCCCGCCGATCATGCCGACAATGGGTGCGCTCACTGGCTCAGGTTACAAGCGCGCGCATCAGTTGACGTCAGGTGCCATCGGTTGGCAGCACCGGGCTGGCGCCATTGGCGTGGGAGCCACCGCGGCGACGCACATCATCTTCTTCTTGGAATCGGTAGACATCGCGCTGGATTTCTTCAACATCAGGCACATCCTTGATACTCAAGGTGCCGTCAACATTTGCGGACTCAATCTGCAGGACCCCGAAGTTAAATATGCGCCCAAGCACGCTTTGTTCGAAGGAGACGCTATTGACTTTGGCCAGCGGCACATCACGCCCTTCCTTCTTCAACAAACCTTGGCGCACGATGATGCGGCGGTCGGTGAAGACGTACTGCGTGGTTATCCAGCGCAAAAATGGGATCAGCACCCCAAACAGCAAGATAACGATACCGGCTAGCCCAATGATCCACCGCAGGATGGAACTATCGGTTATGAAGAATAGCCAGGTGCCAAAGAACACCAAGGCGATCAGCACGATCATCGGCAAGATCAGTGCCCGCCAATGCGGACGCATTTCAAACTTGATCGATTCACCGGGCGAGAGCAGCTTCGTTGGGTAGGCCATGGCTAGATCGTTGCATGGATCACATCGCCAGCGGCAACAGACCGGGTATTCCCCTGCGAATCAGTGACCACTAATTGGCCGTCAGCACTCACTCCTGTCGCCACACCAACCAACTCCTCCCCACTGGGCAGTTTGACCTGCACCCGGCGGCCTAGGCTGAGGCAACGCGCCCGATAGTCGTCAATGAGGCCTGCCCCGGTTCGCCATTGATCGACCCGGCGGCCTAGGTGACTTAGTGCTGCCACCAGTAATTGGCCGCGGTCCACCTGCGGGGCGCCTGACAAGAACAACGAGGTGGCCCCCGGGGTCGGGAGTTCGCCTGCGTCCGCGCTGACGTTGATACCGCAGCCGACAATTGCCTGCTCACCGGCCTCGACCAACAGGCCACCGAGCTTGCGCGGTCCGGGTGTGCCACCTAGCGCTGGCCCGTCAATTACTAGGTCATTAGGCCATTTCAGCAGGACACCCAGCCCGGTGACCTCGGTCAGCGCGTCCGATACGCCCAACCCCGCGGCCAGTGGCAACAGACCACGGCGCGCCGGTGCCACCGCGGCAATATCGATTACCACCGAGAACCACAACCCTGCACCCGCAGGGCTCGCCCAAACCCGGCCCTGCCGCCCCTTACCCGCCGACTGGTGCTCTGCAACAATGCAGGTGCCCTCCGGCAGCGGGCCGGCGGCCAGCAGGTTTGCCAACTCAGTATTAGTTGAGCCCGCCGTGGCAAGGAGCAGCGGCTCCGGCCAAGTCGGTGCGCCTGCTGCGGGCTGGTACCTAGAAAGCCAACTTCGCACTGATACGGCATCAAGTGGCGCGCGCGACCACCGCTCCGCCGACCGACTCATATTCACAATGGCTAAGGTACGGCGAGGAGGAAAACCATGACCGCAGCACCCGACCCGCACACCACCGCGGGCAAAGCCGAGATCTTGCGCGAGCACCGCACCGAAGCCATTGACCGGCGCGGTGCTGCGTTCGAAAATCAGCATGCCCGCGGCAAAATGACCGCGATGGAGCGTATTGACACTCTCTTGGACGAAGGCTCCTTCCAGCAACTCGATGGCCTCGCCAAGCACCGGTCGGTCGGTTTCGATCTCGAGAACAACCGACCCTACGGTGACGGTGTCATCACCGGCTATGGCACCGTCGATGGCCGCCCGGTATGTGTCTTCGCTCAGGATTTCACCGTTTTTGGTGGCTCCCTGGGCGAGGTTTTCGGCGAGAAGATCGTCAAAGTCATGGATCTGGCCATGAAGACCGGCTGCCCGGTTATCGGCCTCAACGACTCAGGTGGTGCGCGCATTCAAGAAGGTGTTGTCTCACTTGGTTTATACGGTGAGATTTTCTACCGCAATGTGCAGTCATCTGGAGTAATACCGCAGATCTCCATGATCATGGGGCCTTGCGCTGGTGGCGCGGTGTACTCACCGGCCATCACTGACTTCACCATCATGGTCGATAAAACCTCGCATATGTTCATCACCGGCCCTGATGTCATCAAGACCGTAACGGGCGAGGACGTTGAGTTCGAAGAACTTGGTGGCGCACTAACTCATAACTCAAAAAGTGGTGTCGCGCATTACATGGGCAGCGATGAAAATGATGCCTTTGATTATCTGAAAGCCTTACTTTCTTTCCTGCCCAGCAACAACCTTGAGAATGCACCGGTCTACGACGTAGAAGTGGTGCTCGAAATAACCGACGAAGACCGCGAGCTCGACACCATCATTCCAGACTCCCCCAATCAGCCATATGACATGCATCGGGTTATCGAGCACATACTTGACGATGGCGAGTTCCTCGAAACCCAAGCCCTCTTTGCTCCCAATATTTTATGCGGGTTCGGGCGCATTGAAGGCCACTCGGTCGGAGTCGTGGCAAATCAACCCATGCAGTACGCGGGCACTTTAGATATTGACTCCTCAGAGAAGGCGGCACGTTTTGTACGCACCTGCGATGCGTTCAATATCCCCGTACTAACTTTCGTTGACGTTCCCGGCTTCCTACCGGGCACCGACCAAGAATGGAACGGCATCATTCGCCGCGGCGCGAAGTTGATTTATGCCTACGCCGAAGCCACGGTGCCACTTGTCACGGTGATTACCCGCAAGGCATATGGCGGCGCCTACGTCGTCATGGGTTCCAAGCATCTTGGCGCGGATTTGAATCTGGCTTGGCCCACCGCCGAGATCGCGGTGATGGGCGGGCAGGGTGCGGTCAATATTTTGTACCGAAAGGAGCTTGCCGCTGCCTCGGACCCTGATGCCGAGCGTGCGCGTCTATTGGCCGAGTATCAGGACACGTTGGCTAATCCATATATCGCCGCCGAGCGCGGCTATGTCGACCGCGTCATCTTGCCGAGTGAGACTCGCCTAATGGTTACGCGTGGCCTTCGCGCCCTGCGCAATAAGCGAGCGAGCCGGCCGCCGAAGAAGCACGGAAATATCCCGCTGTGAGTGACTCTTTCGCTTCAGATATTCGCATCGTCGGCGGTTCACCAACCGCAGACGAAATCGGGGTAATCGTCACCTTGCTGGCCGCACGCTCGAAAGCGCAACGCTCGAGCACACCGCCCGTGAGTTTGTGGGCTAATAAAGCCCGACTAACCCGGCCATCATTAAGTGCCGGGCCGGGTGCCTGGCGCGCTTCCGCGATGCCAAGGTGACAACCGTCCGCCTAGTCCTTGCTTCTGCTTCACCGGCCCGTAAGAAAGTTTTGCTCGACGCCGGCATTAACCCGAACATTGAAGTTAGTGCGGTGGACGAAGAAGCCCTAACACTCGAACTGGGTGCAATCACCCCGATTGATCTGGCCCTTGCCCTGGCCAAAGCTAAAGCCGATGACGTAGCCCCCAAATTCGCCGATGAATCGAACACCGTAATTGTTGGCTGCGACTCAGTTTTCGAGTTGGCCGAAGTTGCCTACGGCAAACCACTAACCGCCGAAGTCGCGGTCGAACGGATCACCACGATGTCTGGGCAAAGCGGGCTGCTACATACCGGACACTGGGCCATTTTCGGTGATCGGGCTGCCGGCGCCACCGCGACCACGAAAATTCACTTCGGCCAGCTAACCACCGCCGAAATCGAGGCCTACGTGGCAACCGGTGAGCCCCTGAACGTGGCAGGTGCATTTACCCTCGATGGTCGAAGCGCCTCATTTATCACCGGGATCGAAGGTGACCCGAGCAATGTGATCGGCATCTCCCTGCCCACCCTCCGAATGCTTCTGCGTGAGCTAGGAATTACTTGGACCGACCTGTGGACCAGCGCCTAACTCTGGCCGATACGCTTCGACCATCCCAAGAAAGGTATTAAATCGTGCGGACCGTTTTGATCGCTAATCGCGGCGAAATCGCCGTCCGGGTCATCCGTGCCTGCCGTGACGCCGACCTTCAGTCCGTTGCCGTGTATGCCGATCCCGACCGCGATGCCCTGCACGTACGCCTCGCCGATCAGGCCTTTGCTCTCGGCGGCAGCACCGCGGCCGAGAGCTACCTGGCGATCGACAAAATCCTTGCTGCTGCGAAAAAGTCCGGTGCCGACGCCATCCATCCCGGGTATGGATTCTTGTCCGAGAACGCAGATTTCGCGCAAGCAGTCGTGGACGCGGGGCTGACGTGGATCGGCCCACCACCGGCTGCCATTCGCTCCCTAGGCGACAAAGTCAGTGCCCGTCACATCGCCCAACGGGCCGGCGCCCCGCAGGTCCCGGGCACCGCCGACCCGGTCAAAGATGCCGGTGAAGTAGTGGCGTTCGCGAAGCAACACGGGCTACCGATCGCAATTAAGGCAGCCTTTGGTGGCGGTGGCCGGGGCATGAAAGTCGCCCGTAACCTAGAAGAAATCCCAGAACTATTTGACTCTGCGGTTCGCGAAGCCATTGCGGCTTTCGGGCGCGGGGAATGTTTCGTTGAACGGTATCTCGACAACCCAAGGCACGTCGAAACCCAAATCCTCGCCGACCAGCACGGCCACGTCATCGTGGTCTCCACCCGTGACTGCTCGCTCCAGCGGCGCCACCAAAAGTTAGTCGAAGAAGCACCCGCACCGTTCTTGACCCAGGCGCAACATGATGAGTTGTACCGCTCATCGAAAGCGATCATCAAGGATGCCGGCTATACCAATGCCGGCACCTGCGAGTTCCTCATCGGTACTGACGGCACGATTTCCTTCTTGGAAGTTAATACCCGCCTGCAAGTCGAACACCCAGTCTCCGAGCAGGTCACCGGCATCGATCTAGTGCGCGAGCAATTCCGGATCGCCGAAGGCGGAGTTATCGAGGAAGTCGATCCGATCATCACCGGCCACTCGATCGAGTTCCGTATTAATGGAGAGGATCCAGGTCGCGGCTTCCTGCCCGCACCCGGCGTTCTAGATGTGTGGAGCCCACCGAGCGGCCCCGGGGTGCGAATGGATTCTGGGTTCCAAGCCGGCGACATCATCGGCGGCAACTTCGATTCACTCCTAGGCAAGCTCGTGATCACCGGCGCCGACCGCGCCGAGGCCTTGCAGCGCGCCCGCCGCGCCCTTGATGAGTTCCAAATCGACGGTATTGCCACCGCACTTACGTTCCATCGCGTGGTAGTGCGAGATCCTGCTTTCGCACCT
>SHUQ01000055.1 GCA_009694585.1 Candidatus Nanopelagicales bacterium
ATCCACTTTACGTATGGCGCAACGTATGGCACGATTACCAGTATGAAGCGAACCACGGTGTATTTACCCGATGACCTCAAGGCCCGATTGACGGCCGAGGCAGCGCGCCGGCAAGTAACCGAGGCCGAGATCATTCGCCAGGCTGTGGATAAAGAAACTCGGCAGCCGCGCCCCAGTGGTGGAATCTTCTTCGGAGACACCGGCGGAGTAACCGGAGTTAATGTCCATGAGCACATGCAGGGATTCGGTGCAGATTGATCATCCTCGACACAGGCGCAATGTTTTCTTATCTAGTTACTTCTGACCCGCATCATGAGGACGTTGCCTCAATTTTCGCTGCCAATCGCGATGGCTTCGTTCTTAGTCCATTTGTGATTGCGGAACTGGACTATTTCGTCATGACGAGATTGGGTGTTAGCACCGAGCTGGTTTTGCTAGCTGACATTGCCAGCGGGGCTTATGAATTGCCAGTTTTGAGTGCCGCCGACCTCATCGCCTGCGCGGGCATCATCGAGAAGTACGCCGACCAGTGGGTTGGGGTCACCGATGCCTCATTGGTGGTCCTCGCGGAGCGGTACCAAACCCGGCGCATTTGCACACTTGATCACCGGCACTTTGGGGTCATGCGAGCCAGTGACGGAACCCGCTTCGAACTACTGCCGTGACCGGCACCGCGCGCCGATAGACTAGAGCCCTTCCCCGGACTGCCAAATGAAACCTGCGACTAGCAATGGAGTGCCCGTGGCCCGCGTCGTTGTCGACGTCATGCTTAAACCTGAAATTCTCGACCCGCAAGGCCGTGCGGTCGAAGGCTCCTTGCGCCGACTTGGGCTTACCGGCGTAAGCGAAGTACGCCAGGGTAAGCAATTCATTATCGATCTTGAGGGTGTTGTAGAAGGTGCTCGCCTTGAGTTACTTGAAACCTTGGCGGCGGAATTGCTAAGTAACCCGGTGATCGAAGACTACAAACTTAAGGTAATTGAGGATTTGGCATGAGCGTACGGGTCGGTGTAGTTACCTTCCCCGGTTCACTCGATGACCGTGATGCTGTGCGAGCGGTGCGCATCGCAGGCGGCGAGGCAGTTGCTCTCTGGCATGGCGATGATGACCTCAAGAAAGTCGATGCGGTGATCTTGCCGGGTGGATTCTCATACGGTGATTACCTTCGGTGCGGGGCCATCGCGCGATTCGCGCCGGTGATGAATTCAATAATCGAGGGGGCTAAAACCGGGATGCCGGTGTTGGGGATCTGCAACGGCTTCCAAATTCTCTGTGAGTCACATCTACTCCCCGGCGCTTTGATCCGTAATGACTCTTTGCACTTCATGTGTCGCGACCAGCGCCTGCGTATCGAGAACACAAGTTCAGTATGGACTTCAGAGTTCAGCAGCGGGCAAGAAATCGTAATCCCGCTCAAGAACGGCGAAGGCGGTTATGTCGCCGATGAGCACACCCTTGACGTACTGGAGGCCGAAGGTCGCGTAGTTGCGCGATATCTTGAAGTTAACCCCAACGGCAGCCGCCACGATATTGCGGGGATTTGTAATGAACGTGGCAACGTCGTGGGCTTGATGCCGCACCCAGAGCACGCGGTTGAGTCACTCACCGGCCCCACCACCGATGGCATCCCGTTTTTCACCAGCGTCTTGAAATCACTGGTTAGTGCATGAGCATTGACACCGTTGCAGCAGCGGAAGTTTCACCAGAGCAGTCGCAACCTTTCGCTGAGTTAGGCTTGAAGCCCGACGAATACCAGCAGATTCGCGACATCTTGGGGCGCCGGCCCACCTCATCTGAACTTGCAATGTATTCGGTGATGTGGAGTGAGCACTGCTCTTACAAGTCTTCAAAAGTGCACCTGCGCCAGTTTGGTGAGAAAGCACCGAAGACCGATGCGCTTTTGGTCGGCATCGGCGAGAATGCTGGCGTAGTTGATATCGGCGATGGGTGGGCCGTCACTTTCAAAGTCGAAAGCCATAATCACCCCTCTTATGTTGAGCCTTATCAAGGTGCGGCAACAGGTATCGGCGGGATCGTGCGCGACATCATGTCGATGGGTGCGCGCCCACTCGCGGTCATGGATCCACTTCGTTTTGGGCCGGCCGATGCCCCAGATACAGGGCGGGTACTGCCAGGCATTGTGGCTGGTATCGGCGGTTACGGTAATTGCTTAGGCCTACCGAATATCGGTGGCGAGATCGTTTTTGATCCTTCCTATATCGGTAACCCACTCGTAAACGCCCTGTGCGTTGGTGCCATGAAGCATGAAGACATCCACCTAGCAAGTGCCAAAGGTGTAGGCAACCTGGTGGTTCTTTATGGTGCCCGCACCGGCGGTGACGGCATCGGCGGCGTTTCAGTTCTCGCCTCAGAAACTTTTAGTGATGGTGGGCCCACTAAGCGACCGAGTGTGCAAGTTGGAGATCCCTTCATGGAGAAGTTGCTCATTGAGGCAACCCTTGAGGTGCTACAAGCTGGGCTTGTGGAAGGTATCCAAGACCTAGGTGGCGCCGGCATCTCCTGCGCAACAAGTGAGTTGGCGTCAAATGGCGAAGGTGGCATGCATGTTTGGCTTGATCGCGTGCTTTTGCGCGATGCGACTTTGTCACCCGAAGAGATTTTGATGAGTGAGTCTCAGGAGCGCATGTGCGCAATAGTGCATCCTGATCGCCTTGTTGAGTTCATGGAGCGCTGCGCGAAGTGGGAGGTCGAAGCTGTAGTAATTGGCGAAGTAAATGCCACCGGCCGACTAACCGTGGATTGGCACGGCGAGCGCATTGTCGATGTACCGCCGCGCACCGTGGCCCATGACGGCCCGGTTTATGAGCGGCCTTACCACCGCCCACCTTGGATGGATGCCCTTCAAGCCGACACCCCAGATCACCTTGGGCGGCCGTCAACGGCGGCAGAGTTGAAAGCGACACTGCTCACGATGGTCGCGGCGCCAAACCTCGCCTCGAAGTCTTGGGTTACCTCGCAATATGACCGTTATGTTCTTGGCAACACGGTGTTGGCGCAGCCCGAGGATGCCGGCATGATCCGCGTTGACGAAGTCACCGGCCTAGGGGTGTCACTTGCGACTGATTGCAATGGGCGCTTTGCGAAACTTGATCCGTATGCGGGTGCGCAATTGGCCTTGGCGGAGGCTTACCGCAATGTAGCCGCCTCGGGAGCGAGACCACTGGCCGTCACTAACTGTTTGAACTTTGGCTCCCCCGAAGACCCGGAAGTAATGTGGCAATTCGCCGAGGCAGCGCGCGGACTGGCTGATGGCTGCCTACAACTTGGTACCCCGGTAACCGGAGGCAATGTCTCCTTCTACAACCAAACGGGCGATACCGCAATCTTGCCAACCCCGGTTGTCGGCGTGCTGGGTGTCATCAGCGATGTCGCAAAGCGCACCTCAATTGCGTGGGATAGCCCAGGTGATCACATCTATCTACTCGGTGATACCAATAATGAATTTGGTGGCAGCGAATGGGCCCATCATGTGCACGGCCACCTCGGCGGCCTACCACCTAAAGTCGATCTTGAGCGAGAGCGGGCCTTGGGTGAGGTGTTGGTCACCGGCTCCCAAAGCCGGCTCTTGGTGGCAGCCCATGACGTGTCAGACGGCGGAGTAGCACAGGTGTTGGTTGAAATGGCCCTGCGTGCCGGCACCGGTGCCACCGTCACCGTGCCAGATGCTTTGGAGCCATTTGTCTTCATGTTCGCTGAGTCGGCAGGCCGCGCGGTAGTGGTGGTAGATCCAAGTGATACCGGCCAACTCAGTGCCCTGTGCAAGCAGGCTGGCGTACCGTTGACAAATATCGGGGTCGTCACATCTGAGGCGGAGTTGACCTTTGCTGACCTCTTCACGGTGTCACTTGGTGACCTAAAGCGCGAGCATGAGCGTACCCTGCCTGAACTTTTCGGCTAACTAGATGGTTGCTGCCCCGACATCAATCAGCGAGGTGCTGGCGGTGTTTGCTCGAGGTGATGATCCGCCTGCCGATCAGGTCAAAGCCGCTGTGAAAGCCTCGTTGGCCGCCTTAATAAGGGTCGCGCCCGGGCGCAGTGTTGAGGTGCGAATCCCACCATTTGCAGCCGTACAGGCGATACCCGGGCGCACGCACCGTCGTGGCACGCCATCGGCCGTGGTGGAAACTGACGCACGAACTTGGCTGGAGTTGTGCGTTGGTGCACAGGAGTGGACGCAGGCCACGAATCTGGTGCGAGCCAGTGGTGAGCGATCGGATTTGTCACCGTGGCTCCCCTTATTTGATGAGGTGAAACTGCCTCTCGAATAGCTGCGCGCCCACGGTTAGGGCGGACCTGAAAATCGCGTAGGCTGATGACGTGGCCCGCGGTGATGGACTCCTTTCACATGATCTCCTCCCGGGTGAAAAGGGACCCCAAGATGCCTGCGGGGTCTTCGGGGTTTGGGCGCCAGGTGATGAAGTTGCCAAGCTCACTTACTTCGGGCTTTATGCGTTGCAGCACCGGGGGCAAGAATCTGCAGGTATGGCTGTTAGCGATGGCAGCCAAATTCTTGTCTACAAAGATATGGGCCTAGTTTCACAAGTTTTTACCGAAGCCAATCTCGAATCACTGCGTGGGCACGTCGCGATTGGGCATACGCGCTATTCGACAACAGGTGCGAGTGTCTGGGAAAACGCGCAGCCGACATTTAGATCTACGGCAACGGGCCATTTAGCCTTAGGCCACAACGGCAACATCACCAACACCGCGGCCTTGCGCCGTAGGTTAGTAGAGCGTGCACGCGGATCAGGTGAATTACCCCTTGATACACCAGTTGAAGCATCAAGTGACACCGATGTGCTAGCCGCCTTACTCGCATCGCATCCAGATTTAAGTGTGATGGCCGCCGCGATTGAAGAACTCCCGCACGTAAAGGGTGCGTTCTCACTCGTGTTCATGGATGACGATGCCCTATATGGTGCGCGTGATCCACAAGGGATACGTCCGCTATCCCTTGGCCGACTCGAGCGCGGTTGGGTGTTGGCGAGTGAAACCGCGGCGCTCGACATCATCGGTGCGTCTTTCGTCCGGGAGATTGAACCGGGCGAAATCATTGTCATTGACGACCAAGGAGTGCGCTCGGAGCGATTTGCTGAAGCCGACCCCAAGGGCTGCCTCTTCGAATACGTTTATCTTGCTCGCCCTGATACCACCATCGCGGGCCGCAGTGTCCAGATGACACGCGTTGAAACCGGGCGCATTCTTGCCCGCGAGCATCCAGTTGAAGCCGATCTAGTCATTCCGGTTCCCGAATCCGGGCGCTATGCCGCAATCGGCTACGCCCAAGAGTCAGGTATTCCGTTCTCCGAGGGCTTGGTTAAGAACGCATACGTTGGTCGCACTTTTATTCAGCCATCACAGTCGATTCGCCAACTCGGTATTCGCCTGAAGTTGAATCCCCTGCGTGAAGTCATCGGCGGGCAGAGGCTTGTGGTCGTTGACGACTCAATCGTGCGGGGCAATACCCAGCGGGCTTTAGTTCGAATGTTGCGCGAAGCCGGCGCCCGTGAGGTGCATGTGCGTATCTCCAGCCCCCCCGTTGAGTGGCCCTGCTTTTACGGCATTGATTTTGCTAGTAGGTCAGAGCTGGTGGCGAATGGCCTAACCGTCGAGCAAATCTGCCGATCGATTGGCGCTGATTCACTCGGTTATGTATCCCTTGATGCACTAATTGACGCTACGACTATTCCCAAAGAGAAACTGTGCCGTGCATGCTTCGATGGGATTTACCCGGTGGAACTTCCGGAGGCACAATTCTTGGGCAAGCAGTTATTCGAAGGTATTGAAAGACGAGCGCTGGATGGTACCTTCGATGTTGATGGAGTCAGCACGATGGTGGGTGGCGGCGCCGCCGATGCACTGGAAAGGCCATGACCGGAGCTTCATACTCGGGCGCCGGGGTTGATGTTGCAGCTGGTGAGCGAGCAGTTGCCCTCATGCGGGCTTCGGTCCAGGCGGCGCAGCGTCCCGAGACAGTCGGTGACTTTGGCGGATTCGCCGGATTATTTGATGCCTCAGCATTAACCAAATATCGCAAGCCGCTGCTTGCAACTTCAACTGATGGAGTTGGCACCAAGGTTGCGGTGGCTCGCGCGATGGATGTGCACGACACGATCGGGATTGATCTCGTCGCGATGGTGGTGGACGACTTAGTCGTCGTCGGTGCTGAACCACTGTTTCTAACCGACTACATCGCCACGGGCTCAGTTGTTCCAGAGCGAATTGCGGCGATCGTGTCAGGTATTGCGATCGGGTGCCGATTGGCGGGGTGCGCGCTACTAGGTGGTGAGACTGCCGAGCATCCCGGATTGATGGCACCTGATGAGTACGACCTAGCTGGCGCAGGTACGGGTGTGGTTGAGGCAGATGAACTTTTAGGCCCCGGTCGGGTGGTCGCTGGCGACGTCGTGGTGGCGATGGCCGCATCGGGCCTACACTCCAACGGCTATTCCCTTGCTCGATACGTACTCTTAGGTGACAAGGGCCCGGGCCTAAACACTTATTTGGCAGAACTTGATCGCACCGTGGGCGAGGAGTTGCTGGAGCCGACACGGATCTATGCGAAAGACGCTTTAGCGCTGATCGACGCGGTGCCGGTGCACGGGCTTAGCCATGTAACGGGCGGGGGGCTCGCAGCAAATATCGCGCGGGTTCTACCAGCACACCTGGCAGTAGATATCGATAGGTCATCTTGGTCACCGTTACCGATCTTTAACCTCATCGGGCGATTGGGTGCGGTTGATCAACTTGAGCTTGAGCGCACCTTAAATATGGGTATCGGAATGGTAGCGATTTTGCCCGAGAGTGATGCGAAGCGGGCAATCGATTTGCTAGTCGGCCGCGGGGTCGGGGCTTGGGTCTGCGGTGTGGTGCGCGCACGGGTCGAGAGCGAGATGGGTGACGCGGAAGCCAAAGGTGGCGGGGGTGGAGCGGTAACGCTGGTTAGCCAGCACAAAATCAACTGAGATTAGTCAGCGGGATCGTCGTAATACTTCGCATACGGGTCATCGTCTAGTGGATCACCCATCGCATCAACAACTTCAGCGCTAGGTGGTGCTCCGTGATTGCCTGCACTGCCAGCCAACTCTGCTTGAAGCCGATCAAGATCGGTCTGCGGCCCGCCGTACTTCAATTCACGGGCAACCTTGGTTTGCTTGGCTTTTGCCCGGCCGCGCCCCATGGCTCGACCCCCTCATCCGGGACTATCGTCCCAGTCGTGTGGACGGAAATTACGCCTGCGGCCGGGTTACCCGATTCGCGTCGTGTGGGGTCAGACTACCTGCTTACTGCCGCGGACATGAACAGCGGCCTACGATTCATTCTTCGGCCTGGGCCCCGCCGGCCGCCACCGGGGTGATGCCCTCGCGCTGAGCCCAAATCGGGGGCGAAGAGCACCCCTGGGCGGCCAGTATGCCGGCCAACTTCGTGGCCGGCGAAATCCGCCCAGGGTCCCGTCAAATCGGTGCTAGGTACGGCCGCCCTTTCGATGTTCTGGAAGACCATTTGCGAAAAATATGGTCGAATTGCCCGTTTTCACTTGATGCTTTTCTGGGTCGGTGGAACAGTAGGACCGTTCGGTCCCGACAGATTAGCCGGGATACGGGTGAATTAGGAGGTGCGCATGGCGGGACGAAGCCCGGAGGTCGAGCAAGAGCTCACTCCAGCAGAAGTGGCAGTGTTGTTTCGGGTTGATCCGAAGACGGTTACCCGTTGGGCTAAATCAGGCAAGTTGACTTGCATCCGCACCCGTGGGGGCCATCGGCGGTACCGGGCAGGTGAAGTGCAGGCGCTGTTGGAGGACCAAGTCCCGACACAACTGGCGGGACGAAGCCTGGAGGTCGAGCAATTGCTCACTGCAGCAGAAGTGGCAGCGTTGTTTCGGGTTGATCCGAAGACGGTTACCCGTTGGGCTAAATCAGGCAAGTTGACTTGCATCCGTACCCTTGGGGGCCATCGGCGGTACCGGGCAGGTGAAGTGCAGGCGCTGTTGGAGGACCAAGTCCCGACACAACAACTTGATCATTAGCTAAAGCAGCGGATGCAACCCAGGTTTCATTATTAGCGCACGAATCAGTGCCCATCCGAATGGGATAACGAGCCACCAAGAAAGCACAGCCACCTCGGCGAGTGCAATTCCATGGAACATCACATTCGCGTGATGCCAGTCAAATCCGGAGTGGGATGAGAGTTGGATTTGCAGTGTCGGTTGAAACAGCCCACAGCCGTGGCACCGCCAGTCGCAGGTCGGTGGTAAGGCCTCGCTCGTGGCCCGATCTCGCAAGCGTCAGGCCCTCAGCCGCATCACCGCGGTGAATAGGAATTCGATTGCTAGCCACGGGCGCAAAATGCCCTGGTGGTCAAAACGGCTGCCCATCACAAAGTCATTTCATCCAGTGAGCGCGGTCGCTGACTGAGATTTTGTTAACCGGGTGTACCCAGCGCCCTTACCTCCTGTATCCTGAATGGCTATTGTGCGTTTAATTGCGGTCGGTCAATTCGAGGTGGGCAAATGCTGAAGATCGTCAGCTACATCGATGCTGGTTCAGGGTCATACCTGCTGGCGGCAATTGCCAGTGGTGCCGCCGGTACCTGGTTCTTCCTGCGATCCAAGTTTGCCGATTTGCGGGGCCGCGGCGCAGAGAAGACTGATCAGGCCCCCGACAGCACGCCTTCCGAATAGTGCCCGCTGCTCCATCGGGTTCGGCAAGTTTTCGTGACCCGGAGAATGCCGCCTACTTCCATGCGGCTGCTTGGTACCGAATTGCGGGCCCATCCTCGACTCTGGCCTTGAATCTGCTTCTTGGCTCCCCTTTATATGCGCGGTTGGTTAGCGAGGGGTCCCTCGTTGCATACGAACGCGCCACCACTGAAATAACGAGCGAAGTCCTTAGCGCGTATGCCGTGACGTCTGGGAGAAGTCCCCAGTCCGGTGCTTGCGTCTTCCAAGTGAGCACAGTTCCTTTAATTACCTATCCGTGGGAGTGGCCTAACTCCTTACTTGAAGCCGCGGCTCAGTTGACCTTGACTCTGCGCATGCAACTTCTCGAAATTGGCTTGGATTTAAAGGACGCATCGGCTTTCAATGTGCAGTTCATCGGAATGCAGCCGGTATTTATTGATATTGGGTCAGTTGAAGTATGGCGACCCAATCCGTCTTGGAATGCTTCACGTCAATTCATCGAGAATTTCATCAACCCGCTTGCTGTCGGTTCTGGTGCTCACGTAACGGCAGCCGACGCTTGGGAGTTATCAAGGCACCGCGGCCTTAAGTCCGATGCGGCGCGGCAACTGCTACCTCAAGCTAAGCGCCAGAGCTTGTCGCTGCGCTTACTACAAGCCACCACGCGACCGGTGGCAGCCAATGCCCCGAGTGAAACTGAGTTTGCTGATCGTGCTGCGCGCAATAAAGACCTAGCACTTAAGGCTACTTTGGGATTGACCCGCAGGCTGCTCAAGCAGATAGGTAAATTGCACGGCACCGCGCACAACACCACTTGGGTTGATTACGGCACCCGGGAGCATTACGGCAGTGAAGATCTCGTGCGCAAATCCGATTTCGCTGCGAACTTTGTCAATGCGGCCCCGGGTCGAGGTGAGTTGGTGCTCGATGTTGGGGGCAACGACGGCTTCACCGCAGCGCACCTAGTTCGTGCCGCGGGCGCGAAAGTCATCGTCCTAGATTCAGATGCTGGTGCGCTAGATGTTCTCTACGCAGGTATCTCGACCACCACCGATTTAGCAGGTCAGGTCACGCCAATACTGGGTGACATCACCAACCTAATGCCAGCTTCGGGGCTACTTGATGCCGAGTTCGGAGCTTTCACCACCCGGGTCCGTCCCACCGCCGTCACCTGTCAAGCGGTTCTACATCACGTAGTGATCACCCAGGGCACTCCAATGAGATTCGCCGTGGATGCGTTAGCGCGGTTCGGTGTCCCAGTGCAGATTGAGTTTGCAACTGAAGAAGATGAGAAAGTGAAGATTCTGCTTTCGCAGATCCCCAACTGGCAGGGGGATTATTCCACCGACGTACTCCTTGAGGCGCTTCGGGCCAGGTTCGAAGACGTCGAGGTTGTTGGCACCACCTCGCCCACTCGAATTGTTGTTAATGCGTGGAATCAATTGGATTCACGGTGACCGAGGAACGAAAATCTTTCGCAGCACGGATAGGAACCCGGCGTAATATGAACCCCCGCGATATTGCGGCGTGGTTGATAGCACCTTTCATCCTGGTAGTGATAATCCCGGCGAATGAGAAGATCGCCAGCAATGCGGTGTTCTTCGCGGCCCATAGTGTCTCGCCGATTGCGTGGGTTGTTGTGCTCACGATCTTTATTGTTGGAGTCTGGCTGCTACTTATCGCGCTATTCGCACTGATTCGGCGCGGCACGAAACCGCAAACCTTTGACGTGATCGCCTCTATCATTATGTTTGTTGCTACTTGGTTTCTCGCTGGCAATCTTGTATCGAGACTCCTAAGTTCAAGTGCTCCAATATTCGGCCCTGTTATTGGGTTGATTATTGCTGCGTTACTCACTCAGCTTTCGCGCCGCATCATGATGGGCACCGTTCTCGTGATCTTCGCTGCGGTTGCTGCGATCTTCCCGGTGGTCATGAGTTTGACTGTAGGTAGTGATGCGTCTGCCTCCGAACTGACCTTTGAAGAGACTGCATCCCGGCCTAATATCGTCTGGGTCATCTCCGATGAATTGCAGTACCCACTTACCTTCAATGATCAAGGCGAGGTACGAGGGGAGCTCCCGAATCTCGCCAAGTTGCAGGAGACTGCGACCACCTACACCCATGCCTATGCGGCGGCGAATTACACGGACTACGCCGTGCCCTCACAGCTCACCGGGATCTCGGATGTAGCGGGGGCGGGAGCGGATCGGATGGCGAAGGTACGCAGCGGCATTGGCATTGTGCCGAGCCTGGCGGCTAAATACTCGGTGGTGATGCAGTCGCCGATATATCACTTCGAATGCGACACCACGGCCTGCGCGAGCGCTGGTTCGGATCAGGATTCAAATGTCGTCATCCGTTATTTCAATTTTGCGAAGGATGCCGCTGCCGTGGCCGGCCGCAGTGCCCTCGCCCCACCCTTCTCGACGGCATTTCCGTCCCTGGATGGCAAGTGGCGAGATTTTTGGAGTGGCGGCGATGAGTTCGGCGACAACGCTGAAGGTAACTCTGTCCCAAAAGTGATAGCTGGTATCAATCGAGCGCATACTGACGATCCAACTAGTCCGCTATTCGCTTTTTGGCACACTATTCGCACCCACGCGCCGTGGTCGGTTGATCGTGAGGGTAAAGATATTTATCCGGCGCGCCTACCAATTGTTGAGGGAGCGCACATGGTTGGCAGCGATAAAGACGGTCTGTATACCTCGCCGGAACTGCAATCAATCGAGCGACGACTCTATGCAAATTCGGCGATAGATTTTGATCGGCAACTTGGTGAGTTACTAGACACCCTTAAGGCCGACGGCTTGTTCGACAACTCGATGATCATCATCACGGCCGATCACGGTGCTGGAATTACCGTTTCCCGAGATCGACGGGTCGGGGATACCGACCAGCAGCGCTGGACCGAAGTTGCGCACGTGCCTTTAATGATCAAGGCCCCCAATCAAACAGCTTCGAAGGTAGTTGCCGAACCGCGCTCGACGGGGCAAATTGCCCAGAGCGTTATCGATGCCGCCTTAGCGACAACAGCGAAAGAATTGGTTTTGTCGCCCAATCTTGGGCAAAGCCTGCCAACTGAGCCGGTCTTCACCACCATTGCTTACGGTGGTGTCATGACGCCTTGGGTCTATGCCGCCGAGCCTGAGCCCTCACCTTGGTCGGCCGAGGATCTTTCACCGCCGGATCCGAAACATCCATTCGCAATTGGTATTGACCTAGGGCTCCTTGGTGATGCGGTGCCGCCCGGTTGGACTGAAGTACTCGAGGCGACCATTGATGCGTTGCCGGGTAAGTCAGATCAGCAACTGCTGGTTATTGATCGATCCACTAACTCTTGCCCGGCCGGACAGCATGTTGGCTTAGTGAGCGGAAACGGTTTAGTCATCGGCTCGGTACTGTGGGAGCAGGGACGGCAGGCGACGGGACCCCAGACGCGCGG
>SHUQ01000056.1 GCA_009694585.1 Candidatus Nanopelagicales bacterium
CATCGGCTTTGGTTTCATCTGCGCTGGGTTCATTCTCTCGACGCGTTGGCAGTAGTTAACCCACGAGTTACACAGGTGTTATTTATCCCCAGCCCGGGACAACCTGTGCATACTGCCGCCGGTCAATTAGCTTCGAGCCTACACCAGCTTCCCCTTGACCTTCTTGCATACGAGCACGCTGCCCTTCCACGTACCCTGCTTATTGGCCGTGGTGCACCGCGAACCGGGCCGCCCGGCCTTACCTAATGTTGTGCTTGTCGAAGTTGTTGTCGAGCCAGTGCAGCCTGTTCCACAACTGGTACCCGTCGTATTCCGGGCAATACCGGGGCTCTCCGCCGTCGACGCGCCGTATGCGGCTCCGGTAAGCACAGTGCTGAACGCAGCTGCCGGTATGGCCGCCGTGCCGGTGGCAGAGACCGCGCGCTGGATGACCAGATTCTCGCGTGAGGACCCAGAGTTGACGAAGGTCATCACACCTGAGTCGGACTGCACGCCCGCCGGCACCCCACCAGCTTGGTTCGAAATCACCGTTGCCGAACCTGCGTCGTAGGGGCCTGTGACACTGCCGCTGGTGAAGGACACGACGTTGGAACCGACGGAGACATAGAGCACCCACTGGTTACCGTTGAAGAAGATGTCGGGATCTGTCGGCTGGCCTATGACCGGCAAACTCGTGCTTTCAATCGAGATCGCGGTGGCGTAGAAGGTGTAATTGGCGCCGTCGCTGCCCTTGTCTTCCACCGCGATCTGAACTGGTATCGAGGTTGTCCCCACGACGTCCTGCATGGGCGGCACATATACGATCACGAACCGACCGTCCGGCATTTGCCCGGCGAAACTGACGTCTCGGGCCAGCGCATTCGATCCGTTCGTCTTCTTCACCGAGAAGCGATCTGCGGTCGCCGAACCCGTGGTCATGTCAATGCGTGTCAAGCCTGCACCGATGACATAGAAGGTATTGCCGCGGCGGATGGCGTCGGGGACTGATCCAGAGAGCGGCTTCCATCCGGGCACATCCGACCAAACCGCGCCATCTTGGGACTGCGCCAGTCGGACGGTGTGGCCCGTTGGATTTTCGCAGTTCGAAGAGCAGGTATGAAAGGCCATGACATAGGCGGCCGAGGGCGGCGTCATCGAGAACCCTGAGTGAGCAGGACTCTCGGGATCCATCGGGCGGACCGCCTGCGACGGCGGCGCAAATATAGAGAACGCAAGTGCGAGAAAAATGCTGCCAATCGCTATTCGGGATGTGCGCATGCCCAGATACTATTGCAGAAATCGGCGACAAGAGGTGAGTTTTCCAACGTCCTCATTTCCGATCCCAGTACTCATATCCCACAACGGTGTACTAAGTCGCTAGGCCACCGATAGGTGCCAACATGGCAAGTAGATCAGCCGTGCGCCATGCCACCATCGCGCCGAGAACGAGCAAGATCCCGACGACCCCCAAGTTTTGCCAAAGCATGCGATGTCCCCGCGGTGCCATCACCAACACCGCTGCCATCGCAGCACCGGTCAGCAGCCCGCCCAGGTGGGCTCGCCAATCGACACCTGGTGCAATGAAGCCGATGACAAAGTTGATGACCAGCAAGATCACAACCTGTTTGATGTCATAGCGCAGTCGACGCCCAGCAACAACCAGTGCGCCCATGAGCCCAAAGATTGCACCACTTGCGCCGACCGAAACGGTCTGGAAGTCACTGAACGCATATGAGGCAACACTGCCGCCGAGTGCTGCCACGACATAAAGCAACAGGTATCGGCCGTGCCCAAGAACGCGTTCCAGTGTTGGGCCGAGTGCGAATAGCACATACATGTTGAAGGCAATGTGGAGGAAGGATCCGTGCAAGAACGCACCGGTAAGTAGTCGCCACCACTCGTTGTAGATCCCGATCCCGATCGGCCACATCCCCCAGTCGCCAGCGATCGCATCAACCCCGAGCAGCATCTGCAGTGCGAATACCGCGACGTTGATGCCGATCAGGACATAGGTAACGGTCGGCTTCAGCACCCTGGTACCCCCGGCCACCGTGCGGGCAACCGGCCCGCCCGCCGCAGCCGCGCCAACACAAACCGGGCATTGGAACCCAACCGGCGCCGCCACCATGCACTCAGTACAAATGGGTTGATTACACCGTGTGCACCTGATGTAACTGACGCGATCAGGGTGCCGGTAGCAAACCGGTGGCGCGCTATTTGCCGGTGACTGCGAAGGGGAGTTAGTCACGATTGATCGTGATCGACGAGATCACGACATCTACCTTCGGGCGATCTTGGGATCCGGTCTCAACTGCACCTATTGCGTCGACCACATCGCGGGAGGGCTGATCGGCAACCGCACCGAAGATGGTGTGCTTGAAGTTCAACCACGCGGTCGGCTTGACGGTGATGAAGAACTGTGAACCGTTGGTATTCGGCCCGGCATTTGCCATCGCTAACAGATAGGGCTTGTCGAACACCAACTCAGGGTGCGGCTCATCGGGGAAGTCGTAGCCCGGGCCACCGGTACCGGTGCCTAGAGGGTCACCGCCTTGCAGCATGAAGTCGGGGATCACCCGATGGAAGATAGTGCCGTCATAAAGCGGCGCAGTGGACTTCTCGCGGGTTTTCGGGTCGGTCCACTCCTTGGTGCCGTCGGCCAAGCCGGTGAAGTTACGCACCGTCTTTGGGGCCTGGTCCGGGAAGAGGTTGACGTTGATATCGCCCATTGAGGTATGGATCGTCGCAGTAGTTGTCATGCCCCCATCCAATCAAGGACGGGCCGGCGGCGATGATCTGGGGTCAGCATTAATGAATCATCGGGTTGCTAATCCATGAGCGGCCCTGACCTGCGGCCGCGTGACATCGAGCATTGCAAGCCCACTGGCTTTGGCTGCCTCCCTCAACCTTTGATCGTGGGTGAGCACGGGGAAAAGTCCGGCGGCGGTGACGTCCTGTGACTGGTGTTCGATCACCTTGATGCGGTCTCGAAGGGCCGTTACCGCCACCTATTCGATACCTTGGCGCACGCCGTAGGAGGGGCCATAGGGCACTGCAATGGTGGAGGTTAGGAGACTCGAACTCCTGACTTCTGCCTTGCAAAGGCAGCGCTCTACCAACTGAGCTAAACCCCCTCGTAATTACGAGGACGTGCGGGTGACGATATTAAGTTATGCGGATTGTCAGCGCAGGTCGGGCTCGGTGGTGGCTTCTGACCAGAGGTCCTGCTCCGCCTTGCTAGCGGTGACCTGCCGGTAGATCACGTAACCGATCCCAGCTAGTGCTGCAATTATCAATAGTTTCTTCACGTGGGCATAGGTGGACTTGAACCACCGGCCTCTTCCTTATCAGGGAAGCGCTCTAACCAAGCTGAGCTATACGCCCGGGAACCGCACACACTACCCGACAGCGACCTCGCCCCGCGCCATAGGTTCGCTCCTTGGCCAGAACCGGCTTAGGGCTAGTTCTGATCGGTGAGGACTACTTCAACGCCACCGGTCAGGCCAACGCTCAGGTTATACATAAAGGCAAAAATGGTCGCGACGATCGAGGTAAGGATGACTTCCACCGCCGCGACCATAACTGCTACCCCCATAACGCGGGAGAAATCAAGCAAACTCACTAGGTCGAAATTGGCTGTTGCGCTACCGACTACATCGTTGATGCTGTTCGAGACGGTCGCAAATACCCCCGCGTAGTCAAGCACCCACCAGAGCACTGCAACCGCAACCACAATGACGATGCCCAAGGCCAAAGCCAACATGAAAGCGGCTTTGAAGATCGACCAAGGATCAACCCGTGACACATAAAGGCGCGCTTTGCGCGGCCCGCTAGTCACATCGACGGTCAAACCGTAGCCTCGCCTTCGTCCTCATCGCTATCGCTGTCATCACCCTCGCCGGCGCGGGCCACCGCAACCACGGTGTCGCCATCGGCCAAGTTCATCAGCGTTACCCCCATGGTGTCACGACCTGATGGGCGAATCTCGACAACACGAGTGCGGATCACCACACCATTTGAAGCGATCGCGAAGATTTGATCCTCCGCCTCGCAGACCATGGCGCCAACAAGTGAGCCGCGTTCTTCGACCAACCGCATCGCCCGAACACCGAGGATGCCACGGCCCTTAGGTGCCCATTCACCAACCGCGGTGCGCTTGGCGAATCCGCCATCGGTGATGGTGACTACGAAGGTGTCGGGCCGGACCACATCCATTGCCAGGAGGGCATCGCCGGCCCTAAACCGCATTCCGATAACGCCGCTGGTGGCGCGACCTATCGGTCGGAGGGTTTCGTCGTTGCCGGAGAAACGCGCCGACATCCCCTTGCGTGAGAAGAGCATGAGGTCATCGGTATTGGAAACCAAACGCGCAGCAATTAATTCGTCGTCTTCGGCAAGATTGATTGCGATGATGCCACCACTACGGTTGGTATCAAACTCCTCGAGCTTGGTTTTCTTCACCATGCCACGTCGGGTTGCCAACACCAAGTTTTCCCCGGCTTGGTAATCAGCAATCGCTAGCACCTGGGCGATGGTTTCGTCCGGACGGAAAGCCAACAGGTTTGCCACGTGCTGGCCGCGCGCATCACGACCGGCATCTGGCAGTTGGTAGGACTTCGCCCGATACACTCGACCTTTGTTCGTAAAGAACAAAATCCAGTGGTGGGTGCTAGTGACAAACATGTGCTCGACGACATCATCTTGTCGGAGCGCCGCACCCTTGACACCGCGACCACCTCGGCGCTGCGCTCTATAGAGCTCACTCTTGGTGCGCTTGGCGTAACCACCGGCGGTGATGGTGACGACAACTTCTTCTTCGGTGATCAGATCCTCGTCGGTGACATCGCCATCCCATGCGACAAAGTCAGTGCGGCGGGCATCACCAAATTTGTCGGTGATTTCCTGCAACTCTTGGGAGACAATTGAGCGCTGGCGAGGTTCATTGGACAAGATGTCGGTGTAGTCGGTGATCCGCGACATCAGATCGTCATACTCATCAATGATTTTTTGGCGTTCAAGGGCCGCAAGGCGGCGCAGCTGCATATCAAGGATCGCGGTCGCTTGAACTTCGTCAATCTCAAGGAGTGTCATTAAACCGGAGCGGGCATCATCGACTGTGGATGAGGCGCGAATCAGCGCAATGACCTCATCGATTGCGTCGAGGGCCTTTAGGTAACCGCGCAGGATGTGCGCACGTTCTTCGGCCTTACGTAAGCGATAGCGGGTGCGCCGCTGGATGACATCGATTTGGTGAGTTATCCAGTGTCGGATGAATTGCTCAAGAGTCAAGGTGCGCGGTACCCCGTCAACCAGGGCCAACATGTTTGCGCCGAAGTTGTCTTGGAGTTGGGTGTGTTTGAAGAGTTGATTCAAGACCACCTGCGCGACCGCGTCGCGCTTCAACTCAAAGATCAAACGCATACCGGTGCGTGAAGATGAATCATCACGTACATCCGCAATCCCGGTGAGCTTGCCCTCGCCAACCAATTCAGCGACCCGAAGTAGCAAGTTGTCTGGGTTTACCTGATACGGCAACTCGGTGACAACCAGGATCTGGCGCCCACGCGCATCTTCGTCAACGGTAACAACCGCGCGCATTGTGATTGAGCCGCGGCCGGTGCGGTAGGCATCGTCAATACCCTTGTGACCGACAATTAGCGCACCGGTCGGGAAATCAGGGCCTTTAACAATCTCAACGAGTGCAGCTTGGCGCTCCTCGCGCTCAGCCGTTGGGTTCGCAAGTAACCACTGAGCACCGGCTGCGATCTCGCGCAGGTTATGTGGCGGGATGTTGGTCGCCATGCCAACCGCAATACCCGCGCTGCCATTAACCAGCAGGTTCGGGAACCGGGCGGGTAGCACCAATGGCTCTTGGGTACGACCGTCGTAGTTCGGGCCGAAGTCAACGGTCTCTTCGTCGATATCGCGCACCATCTCCATGGCCAAAGGGGCCATGCGGCACTCGGTGTAGCGCTGGGCGGCGGGTGGATCATTACCAGGTGACCCAAAGTTGCCCTGGCCTTGGACAAGTGGGTAGCGCAGTGACCATGGCTGCGCGAGGCGCACCAAGGCGTCGTAGATCGCGCTATCACCATGGGGGTGGTAGCTACCCATGACATCGCCGACCACGCGAGCTGACTTTGAGAAGTTGCGATCAGGGCGGTAGCCACCGTCATACATCGCATATAGCACGCGCCGATGCACCGGCTTTAAGCCATCACGAACATCTGGAAGAGCCCGCGAGACGATAACTGACATGGAGTAGTCGAGGTACGACCGCTGCATCTCGGTTTGTAGATCGACGGGCTCAATGCGCCCATGTTGACCCGGGTCTACTTCTTCTACGATGTCGATGTCGTCGGCCACGAAATATCTCCGTTGTTAGTTCACTGAAAAACTGGTTAGTTAGATGTCAAGAAAACGAACGTCGCGAGCATTTTGTTGGATGAAGTTACGCCGTAACTCGACGTCTTCGCCCATTAGCACGCTGAACATTTCGTCGGCTTGAGCGGCATCGTCAATTGTGACCCGAAGTAAAATACGACGGGCCGGATCCATTGTTGTCTCCCACAGTTCATCGGCGTTCATCTCGCCGAGGCCCTTATAGCGCTGCACGGCCTCTTCTTTAGGTAGCCTGCGGCCAGCAGCAAAACCCGCCTCCATTAGCGCATCGCGCTCGCGATCGGAATAGGCGAAGTCAGCAACCTCACGCGACCACTTGATCTTGTAGAGCGGTGGTTGGGCAAGGAAAACGTAACCTTGTTCGACAAGTGGTTTCATAAATCTAAATAGCAAGGTGAGTAGCAAAGTGCGAATGTGTTGACCGTCAACGTCAGCGTCGGCCATTAACACCACCTTGTGGTAGCGCAACCGGTTGATATCGAAGTCATCTTGCACTCCGGTACCGAAGGCAGAAACCAAAGCTTGTACTTCGGTGTTCTGAAGTACTTTGTCGATGCGAGCTTTTTCAACGTTAAGGATCTTGCCCCGGATCGGCAAAATTGCTTGGGTTTTTGGGTCTCGGCCTTGGCGGGCCGACCCACCGGCGGAGTCGCCCTCCACGATGTAGACCTCGCAGTCCTCGGGCTCACGGCTAGAGCAGTCAATCAATTTGCCCGGCATACCCGCCCCGCCAAGTAATCCTTTGCGGTTACGAGCAAGGTCTCGGGCTTTGCGGGCAGCGATGCGAGCCGAAGCTGCGTTGACCGACTTGCGAGCAATCTCCTTACCTTCTGCCGGGTTTTTCTCAAACCAGGCACCGAGTTGATCGTTCACAACTTTTTGCACGAACGCCTTCATCTCGGTATTGCCGAGTTTGCCTTTGGTTTGACCTTCGAATTGCGGCTCAAGAAGCTTGACGCTGACAATCGCCGTGAGGCCTTCGCGGATGTCTTCGCCGCTGAGGTTTATGTCCTTTTCTTTCAGGATGCCCCATTCGCGAGCGAATTTATTAACCAGGGTTGTCATGGCCGCACGGAAACCTTCTTCGTGGGTACCGCCCTCGGTGGTGTTGATTGTGTTGGCAAAGGTGTAGACCGACTCGCTGTAGCTCGTGTTCCACTGCATCGCGATTTCGGCGCTCATGCGCTTGTCTTCAGTTTCAGTTTCAATGTAGATAACACTTGGATTCGCGACGCCCTTGCTGGCATTGATGTGCCTAACAAAATCGGCGATGCCGCCCTCATAGCAGTAGCTGACGCTACGCACCTGTTCGACGTCGTCATCGTCTTCAGTGTCGGTGACTACAAGCACCCGCTCATCGGTTAAGGAGATGGTCAAGCCTCTGTTAAGGAATGCCATCTCCTGGAACCGGCGTGACAAAGTGGTGAAGTCAAAGTGGGTAGTTTCGAAAATTTCTTCGTCGGCCCAAAAAGTAACCGTGGTGCCACTTGTGGTAACCACATCGCCTTTAGCAATGGGCGCCATGGGCACACCGTGGTCATAAGACTGCCGGTGGACAAACCCGTCACGGCGCACTTCAACATCAAGTTGTTTTGATAATGCATTAACGACCGAGACACCAACCCCGTGCAGCCCACCGGAAACGGAGTAGCCAGACCCCCCAAATTTGCCGCCGGAGTGCAAGACGGTGAGCACCACCTCGACAGCTGGCTTTTTCTCAATGGGGTGCTCGTCGACTGGGATGCCGCGGCCATCGTCGATAACCCGGACTCCGCCATTGGTTAGCAGGGTGACGGCAATGGTGGTGGCGTAACCGGCTAATGCTTCGTCAACAGAGTTATCAACGACCTCGTAGACCAGGTGGTGCAGGCCGCGCTCACCGGTGGAGCCGATGTACATGCTTGGCCGCTTGCGGACGGCGTCTAGGCCTTCTAAGACGGTGATCGCGCTGGCGTCATAGGACACGGGGGTGAAGCCTCCTTTAACGGCTAAACCGTTGTGTTTTACCGGGGATAAGGGGGTGGTCGGCGAGCACGGAAATGGGGTCGATCTCTAGCCGACAGTCTAGTGGGTATTTCTGACAGTCACGTGCTCGGCATGGCCCCTGCGGGGGCTGTAACCGCATTGGACCCCCCATCAGCAAGGTGGTGTTCGGATTAATGGGGTTTTTCGCTTGACATAGTGCTGTGGTGCTATTTAGCCGTATGTGTCGCGGGGACCTCGCCCCTTCACTCGGCGGGGTCCGGCCACCCAACTTGGGGCATTTGGTCCGACCACGGTGATGTTCTTGACCACACCCCTGCCGACGGCCTCATCAATGACTGTCCGCAGGTTAGGTAGGAGGAGCCGAACCTGTGTGGCCCACGAGGTTGATTCGGCCCTTAGCGCTAACTCACCGTCCACAAAGGATTCGGGGACCACGTGGCTTGCAAGGTCCGCCCCCGCGATGTCTGCCCAATTGGTTAAGAGCACCGCGGCGGTACTGGAGTGCTCCCACCCCCTCTCGACCAGGAAATCATCAACCGCTGGGCCGAGGAGTTGTGGATCGCGGCCTTGGTAAGTCGCGGCCTTTTTATGGGTCGGTGACTTCTTAGCTTTGGACTTGCCACCCCCGGTTGCTCGACGCAGGGCGGCGGCAGCCGCATCGGATGGCTGGTTTGGTTCTGGGTCCATCTTCTGATTCATGAGCCCTCCTGCAAGGTGACCGTCCCTGAATTGACCGCGAACCTAACCCCGCGCAGTGAGTCCGGGATATCCATGTCAACCGCTGCGGTGATGAGCACTTGGGTTGCTGTTGCCACCTGCTCGGCGAGGCGCTGCCGGCGTGAGACATCTAGCTCTGCAAAAACATCATCAAGAATCAACACCGGGTCTACCCCATCAGCTCGTAAGAGCTCGAATGACGCCAGCCGAAGGGCTAGTGCAATCGACCAAGACTCACCGTGTGATGCATAACCTTTTGCGGGCATTTGCCCAAGTGACAACAAGATGTCATCTCGATGCGGACCTACCAAAGTTAGACCGCGATCGAGTTCCTCTTTGCGTTTGTTTTTGATGAATTTAAGTATTGCTAGCCGCCAACTCTCCCGGTCGGCTAAGAGTGGCGCATCGTCCCCGAGTGACGAAAGGTATTTCATCCCTAACAGGGTTGATTCGTCACTGGAGATGAAGGTGTATTTTTCTCTACCTAGATTCACTAGGTCATCGAGTAGCGAGATTCTCGCCGCGATTAATTCAGACCCGGAAACTGCGAGTTGTTCATCCCAGACTTCTAAGGTGCGCAGCATCTCAGTGCCCGCGCTACGCCTGGCGATACTCGATGACTTTAGAAGCGCATTGCGTTGCTTTAGGGTTCGTTCGTAATCACTTCGGGTGCCAGCAAGCCGCGGAGTCCGCTGAACTAAGAGGTCGTCGATGAACTTACGACGATCACTTGGATCACCTTTAACAAGTGCTAGATCCTCCGGAGCAAAAAGTACAGTTCGAAGTAGGCCCAGAACATCACGCACCTTTGGAACAGGTGATCGATTTACGCGAGCTTTATTAGCGGACCCTGGATTAATCGCCAGTTCGATCATGATTACTCGATCATCATTGACTACTTCGCAGCGAATAATCCCCTGGGTGGCGCCGGTGCGAACCAATGGGGCATCGGTGGCAACCCGGTGACTCCCTAGGGTTGCGATATAGCCAATAGCCTCAACCAGATTGGTTTTGCCTTGGCCATTGCGCCCAACAAATGTGGTGATGCCGCGTTGCAGGGTGCAATCGACCTGCTCATAGGAACGCAGATCGGTAAGGCTAAGTGACTGCACCCACACGATCAGCCAGTCAAACGTACCGGCATAAGCAGGTAGCGGTACTCATCACTTGGCTTATCGCCGGCTTCCGTTAATCCAGATAACACCGCTGGTCTGGTGGCCTGGGTAAATGCGAACCGCGCTAGTGCACGATCAACCGAGGCTAGGCCGTCGAGCAGATAAGTGGGGTTGAAGGCAATCTCTAAGCCGTCGCCAGCAATACTGCAGGCCACGGCTTCACTTGCTTGGGCGTCGTCGCCAGCACCAGCGCGTAACACAACCTCAGCGCCTTCAAATGCTAGACGCACCGGGGTGTTTCGTTCTGCTACCAAGGACACGCGCTTTACCGCATCTGCTAACTCTGAAGTGCTGACGGTAGCTATTGTTGCGGCTTCACTTGGGAGAAGTGTTCGGTATTTCGGGAACTCTCCATCAAGAAGCCTGGTGGTGGTGCGTCGACCATTACCTTCAAAACCAATCAAACCTTCGCCCACACCACCGTCGCCCAAGGCGATTAATACTTGGTCTACCGATGCAAGAGCTTTAGCGGTGTCGGCCAAAGTACGCGCTGGGATGAGGGCGTTAGTTGAAATCTTTGATGAATTCGGCTGCCACGTGAGTTCACGTACCGCTAGCCGGTATCGATCTGTTGCAGCTAAGACAATGTTGCCGCCCTCTATCTCAACACGAATGCCGGTAAGTGTTGGCAGGGTGTCATCGCGGCCAGCTGCAATTGCAACTTGTGCGACAGCGGCAGCAAATAATGAACCGTCAACTGTCCCCGATGTTGCAGGCATGGCTGGTAATTGCGGGTAATCCTCAACTGGCAATGTTGGTAGTGTGAAAGAGGAGCGCCCACAATTGATGACTATGCGAGTGCCTTCACGTTCCATCACAACTGGTTGAGCTGGTAATGAGCGGGCAATATCGGCAAGAAGGCGCCCAGAAACCAAAGTTGTTCCAGGTGTGGTCACATCTACTGGTAGTTCAACTCGGGTTGAAACTTCGTAATCAAAACTACTTAGTGTTAATACATCGCCCTCTACGGTTAAAACTAGCCCGGCTAAAACCGGCAGTGCTGGCCTGGTGGGCAGGGTGCGAGCAGCCCAAACAACTGCGTCAGCGAGGACATCACGCTCGACCCGAAACTTCACGATCTCCTCCAGTTGAGCCAGCGGTGGTTGAGCCACCGGAATCAAATACCCCGTGGGTGAAGGCATTAGTGTGTCAGGCGTACCCCAAATTCACTAGTGGAAGGTCAAGACCTGTTGGTATTTGTCTGGTAGTCGTTAATCCCCAAGCTGTGTCCAGAAGATGGTTTGTAATTTTCAGTTAGGTTAGAAGTAGTCGTAGTAGTAGGTGCTGTGGATACTGGGGATAAACCGGTTTTGTCGGACGCCTACTACATCTATCCTGGGGATTAATTGTGGGTCCAGGAGTGGGTGGTTGGGGAAGGCGGTGGATAAGTTTGTGATGTTGGGAGACTCTAGGTGTCCACTACCAAGGTTGTCCCCAAAAAGGATGGGAATTAGGCTCGGGTTAAGTAATTTATCCACAGGATGTCCACCAGTGGGGACAGGGTCTAAAGCGGACATTTTCGTGACTTAATCCACAGGTTTGTCCACAACCGCCGCCCATAGGTGTGGGTAACGTGGGGATGATGTGTATAAGTGTGACAAAAGAGGACTTATGGGGATAATTAAGTAAAATTTAAAATCTTGTTACATCGAGCGCGGTTGCG
>SHUQ01000057.1 GCA_009694585.1 Candidatus Nanopelagicales bacterium
AGCAATAACTTCGTCTGGTAGCGGATTTCTTACTTTCTTGCCGAGCGCGTTAGCTATGATCGGGAACACCAAAACCGAAAGTGCGCCCGCGCCAACTAGCCCGGCGGCATTCTTGGGTAGCATTGCTCCTGATTCGACTTCCAAAGTTGTGATCGCAACAATCATCGGCAGTCCGGTAGCAACCAGTAGCGCAAACCGCCCGCGTTGAAAAGCATCCGGAATCATTTTGCGGTAGATGAAGAACTGGGGCAGGCCACGAACCAGTAGCAGCAGAACGAAGAACACCAAGAGGGTAAGTGGATTTTGGATGATCGAGATGATGTCAAGATTTGCCCCGGAGATGATGAAGAATATTGGGATGAAGAAACCGAATGCGATGCCTTCGATCGGGGTGTGCAATTTGGATTCTTCACTTGGTGGCGCATAGCGGCGTATGATAATCCCGGCGAGGAAGAACAGCAGGCCCAGGCCCATTTCGGCTAGTAGGTCGTTGGGGGCATCGACCTGAATCCAGCCGAGGACGTGTGGACCAAAGATGATGCCTCCGACTATGAGCAGCACGACTTCGGCCACCTTGATCGGCGTGAGGCCAACTATTAGTGGCACCACGGCAGAGATGGCAACGATGACCAGGAGTGAACTCATATCCGATTGCAACTGGGGGAATCTACGGCACCTCGACACCGACGTGAGAACATTGCCCAATGTCAGCCCCAATGTCAGCCCCCGTGGTCGGTGTCTCCGTGTACTTCGAGCAGGCCAAGTGGGGGGCTTGGGACATCCAGGCCGCTGAACTCCCGCACTGGTACCTCGACCTATTCCAAGATGCAGGTGGGCGCATCGTGCTGTTGCCGCCGGCCACTAATGCTGATGCCCTTGATCGCCTTGACGGGTTGGTGCTCGTTGGCGGAGCTGATGTAGATGCTAGGCGCTACGGTGCCTCCCCCCATCAGAGTGCTGATGCTCCCCGCGAGTCAAGGGATGAGTCCGAAACCGTGCTCTACCGCGGTGCCCGTGAGCGGGGGATGCCCGTGCTAGGTATTTGCCGCGGATTGCAGATCATGGCGGTGGCCCATGGCGGCACCATTATTCAAAATTTACCTGACCTTGGGTTAGCCACGGTGCACCGTGAAGTACCGGGGCAGTTCGTCGAACACGAGGCGACTTTCGCCCCCGGTTCGCTGATTGCGCAAGTGATGGGTACCACGGCTACCACCGTGAACTCCTCACATCACCAAGGGGTGGACAGCCCAGGTGACCTAACGGTGACCGGTTGGGCCGCTGACGGCACCATCGAAGTGTGCGAGGACCAAAGTGCTGACTTTTGCCTCGGGGTGCAGTGGCACCCGGAGCACCCAGATCGACGGGTTGCGGATGCAAACCTGATCGGTACCTTCTTGGCCGCGGCCACCAAGTACCGCTTCTAGCCTAAAACTGTTGCGCTTTGACTTGTTAATTCTTCGCAGCGCACGAAGCAACCACTAAGTTGTGGTGGGTGTGAGGGTTTAGTGCGTCGCCAATTTCGCCTGCAGGTGAGCGAGCTCAACCAAAGGCACAGCTACCCCGGCAGGGGGGTGGGGGCTGTGGCCTCCGTTTTTTCTGGAGGGTAATGAAGAGTAGCAATCTTCCCCACCACTAGGTGGGGTGTTTAAACCGCGTTACTGGCCCCTGAATGCTCCTGGACAGAGGACCGGCACAAAAACCAAACCGTAAGGTGTGGGCGCGCGCGTTTTTGTCGTGAAAACCGAACTTTTAGCCGATTTCACGACAAAAACGCGCGCGCCCAGCTTGGTGAGTTGCGGACTTGTTGAGCAGCTATTTACTCGTCGCCACCCTCGAAACACATACCGCCCCAATTGCCCTGCTGAGTGCAGTAGAAGGATGGGTTGGCGGTACCTCTGGTCGCATCGGGGCGTACTTGTCCGATGCCAAGTGCGAGATCTCGATGAAATGTTGAGGCGAGAGGTTACAGCGGGGTGACGTATGCCCCCGAGATACCGCCGTCCACCAAGAAGTTGGAGGCGGTGATAAACGATGAGTCATCGCTCGCCAAGAAAGCGACGGCGGCGGCAATTTCATTGGGCTCGCCAAAGCGGCCGAACGGAATATGGACGAGGCGGCGCGCGGCACGCTCGGGATCCTTGGCGAAAAGCTCAATAAGTAGGGGAGTGTTAACCGGCCCGGGCGAAAGTGCATTGACCCGCACCCCAGATCGGGCGAATTGCACGCCGAGCTCGCGGCTCATCGCGAGCACGCCTCCTTTTGAGGCGGTATATGAAATCTGTGAGGTTGCGGCAGCCATGGTGGCAACAAAAGAAGCCGTGTTGATGATCGAACCCTTACCTTGCTCGAGCATGTAGGGCAGCACGGCCTTGCAGCACAAGAAGACAGATGTCAGGTTCACTTCTTGGACTCGCCGCCACGCCTCGAGCCCGGTTTCTAGGATGGAGTCATCATCAGGTGGTGAAATGCCGGCGTTATTAAAGGCGATATCGACGCTGCCGTAGGTGTCCTTGGCAGCTTGAAACATGGCAGCTACTTGGTCGGCGTTAGTGACGTCGGTCTTGATAAATAGCCCACCGACTTCAGCAGCAGCAGCCTCGCCACTTGCCGGGTCAACGTCGCCAATCACGACAAGTGCACCTTCGTCAGCGAACCGTCGCACTGTTGCCAGGCCGATACCACTGGCCCCGCCGGTAACGACCGCGACGCGACCAACGAGTCGGCGGCATTTGCTGACGCTCATGATTCCTCAATTCCTAATAAATGGGATCGCTGCTGGTTGCGGATCTAATCTTCGGTGCTCAGAAATACATTCTTGGTTTCAGTGAAGGCGTCTAGCGCATCCGGGCCGAGCTCACGGCCGAGCCCGGAGCGTTTGAAGCCGCCGAACGGAGTCCAGTAGCGAACCGAGGAGTGGGAGTTGACCGAGAGGTTGCCAGCTTCGACCCCGCGGGCCACCCGAAGTGCGCGACCCACGTCGCGGGTCCAGATTGACCCTGACAGACCAAACTCGGAGTCGTTTGCTAACCGGATGCCGTCGGCTTCATCCTCGAAGGCGGTTACGACAACAACTGGGCCGAAAATCTCTTCACGAAATGCCCGGGCGTCAGGTGCTACTGGCGCTAACACGGTGGGGGCGAACCAGTAGCCCGGCCCAGTTGGGCAGGTGCCTTGGAACGCGATGGGTGCATCACTTGGCACATAAGACGAAACAGTGTCGTGTTGCGCACGCGAAATAAGTGGACCCATCTCGGTTTGCTCAATTGCCGGATCGCCAACAACGACGCCTTTGACCGCAGTCTCGAACAGCCCCATGAAGCGATCGAATACCGAGCGTTGCACCAAGATGCGCGACCGAGCGCAGCAATCTTGGCCGGCATTGTCGAAGACGCCATAAGGGGCTGTGGCCGCAGCCTTTTCGATATCAGCGTCGGCGAAAATAATATTTGCACTCTTGCCGCCGAGTTCTAGAGTGACCGGTTTGATTTGCGAAGCGCAACCAGCCATGACCGCGGCGCCCACTGATGTTGAGCCGGTGAAAACCACTTTGCGAACGAGCGGATTGTCGACGAAGCGCTGGCCTACCACGGAGCCCTTGCCAGGTAGCACGATGAAGACGTCCTCGGGAACGCCGGCCTCAAGGGCAAGCTCACCGAGCCTGATGGCGGTCAGGGGCGTCAGTTCAGCTGGTTTCAAAACCACGGTGCAACCGGCTGCCAAAGCTGGTGCAAACCCCCAACCCGCAATCGGCATCGGGAAATTCCAAGGGACGATGACACCGACTACGCCGATTGGCTCCTTGAAAGTAATGTCGACACCACCTGGCACTGGGATCTGTTGCCCGAAGAGGCGCTCAGGGGCACCGGAGTAGTAGTTCAGGACGTTGGCGACGTTATTTGCCTCCCAGCGGGCGTTACCGATGGTGTGACCGGAATTCTTCACCTCAAGTTGAGCAAGTTCTTCAGCATGCTCGCGCACTACATCAGAGAATTTACGTAACAGATTCGCACGATCACCGGGTGCGACGGCGCGCCAGGAGTCAAACGCAGCATGCGCTCTGGCAATCGCGTGGTCTGTGGCTTCAGCGGAAGTCGCCTCAATATTGGCGACAATCTCTTCGGTGGCCGGGTTGATTACGGCGTGCATTTCATCTCCTGAGTAGTGAATTCCACGGTGATAGTGCTGGGCCTAGAGGCGTTCGAAACTGCGATAGCGCTCCCAGTCGGTGACCGCCTTGCCGAATGCGGCGAGCTCCACCTTGCCCATATTTGCGTAGTGCGCTTGCACGGCTTCGCCGAAGGTCTCAGTGATCCAAGTTGAGGATTCCCACAGTCGCAGCGAGTCGCGCATGTCAGATGGCACATGGGCGGAGTCACTCGAGTAGGCATTGCCTTCTAACTCCGGCTCCAGTGGCAAGTTGCGCTCGATGCCATCAAGGCCGGCAGCGATCATCCCGGCGACGGCAAGATACGGATTTACATCACCGCCCGGAACTCGGTTCTCAAGGCGAAGTGACTGGCCATGTCCGACGAGTCGGAAAGCACAAGTTCGATTATCACGACCCCAGCGCACCGCGGTCGGCGCGAAGGAGTCTGGCACGAAGCGCTTATACGAGTTGATCTGGGGAGCATAAAGAAGAGTGAGTTCGTCAATGTGTGCCAATTGACCAGCGATGAAGGCTTTACCCAAGGCCGACATCCCGGAGGGGTCGGTGTCATCGGCCATGACCATCGAGCCGTCATTGCCGCGGAAGGATAAATGGATATGGCAGGAGCTACCTTCGCGCTCGTTGAACTTCGCCATGAAAGTAAGTGAGACACCTTCTTGGGCGGCGATCTCCTTCGAGCCGGTCTTGTAGACGACGTGGTTATCGCAAGTTCCGAGTGCGTCGGTGTATTTGAAAGCGATCTCGTGCTGGCCAAAATTACATTCACCTTTTGCGCTCTCAACGGTCATGCCGGCAGTTGTCATCTCATTGCGAATGCGGCGAAGTAGTGGTTCAACCCTTGCGGTGCCGAGCATCGAATAGTCAACGTTATATAGATTCGCTGGGGTGAGATCGCGGTAACCGCTCTCCCAGGCTTCTTCATATGAATCGAGAAACACAATGAACTCAAGTTCAGTACCAACAAATGCGCCCATGCCGGCATCGGCAAGTCGGGCAAGTTGCCCTCGCAGGATTTGCCGAGGTGAGGCGACTACGTCAGAGCCGTCCTCCCAGAGCACATCGCATAAGACCCCAACTGTGCCGGGCTGCCATGGCTGGTAGTGCAAAGTGCCAAGGTCGGGGCGCATTACCATATCGCCGTAACCGGTCTCCCAGGATGACATTGCGTAGCCATCAACGGTGTTCATATCGACGTCGACAGCTAGCAGGTAGTTGCAGCCCTCGGTGCCATTGGTGAGTACTTCATCAACGAAATAGTTGGCGTGAATCCGCTTACCTTGGAGTCGCCCTTGCATGTCGGTGATTGCTACGGCAACGGTGTCGATATTGCCGGCCTCAACTTCACGCTTGAGTGTTTCGACATCAAGTCGGGCAATGCGGGCCATCTTCGCCTCCGTGTCGCGTGATCAACTCAGGACCCCAACCCTGCCCTATTGGGGCTGCAGTCAGCGTCCCCACCCCCAAAATAGTCATCGTTTGTCGAGAGGTTGGCCCCCATGGTGACCTACGCTGCCACCTATGGATGCGGCCGCAAATGGTTGACGTGTTAGCGGGCATACCTAGCTCGGACGCGGACCGGATACGCCAGCTGCCTTGTGCCCGCAGCGCCACCGCCGTTTCGGTGTTGGCGGGCGGCATTACGAACCGCAATTACAAGGTGATAACTCCCAGCGGGATGATTGTGGTTCGGCTGTCGGATGCCCAGTCATCGGTCCTAGCGATAGATCGTGATAACGAGCATCTGAACTCGATCTCTGCGGCGATTTCAGGGGTCGGTGCCCCCGTGATCGAGTATTCACCTGATGCCGGGGCTTTAGTAGTTGGCTGGATAGAGGGGCGAACATTCACCGAAGTCGATGTTCGGGAGCCGGTGAATCTGCTGCGCATTGCCGCGGCCGCTCAGCAACTACACGCTGGCCCAAGGTTCGTAAGCGACTTCAATATGTTCGCTATCCAAGAGCGCTATCTGGCGTTAGTCCAGGCGCAGGGCTACCGGCTCCCTGATCGGTATCTTGAGTTTTTACCAAAGTTCGAACTCATGAAGCAAGCCATGTTCCAGCACCCAGAGCCAACGGTGCCATGCAATAATGACCTGTTGGCTGCGAATTTCATCGATGATGGTGAGCGGTTGTGGCTAATTGACTATGAGTACTCCGGTAATAACGAAGCAAGTTTCGAAATCGGCAATATCTGGAGTGAATCAACGCTGCCCGATGAATTGCTTGAAGTGCTCGTAACCAGTTATTGGGGTAGGCCAACTTTCAGCAAGCTTGCCAGGGCCCGCCTTTGGGGGTTGGCTTCCAAGTACGGCTGGACCTTGTGGGCGTCCATTCAGGCAGCGATTAGCCCGATCGATTTTGACTATTGGTCATGGGGCATGGAGAAATACGACCGGGCCGTGGCTGAGTTCGACAACCCGGGGTTCGCAGGCCTCCTGCATTCTGTTACCACGGCTGAGTAAATGGGCGGCACTAAGTCCCCATTCCACTTTTGGGCGTGTCGAATTTACGAAATAGCGCGACGGGAGGACACTCAAGAGCCATAGTGTCCCTCTCGCGGGGGTCGTCAGACGCGAACCCTCCGCGAAGTGGCATTGCCTGCGTCTATGAGGAGGACAGCGGTGGCAGATCAATCGACCATGAGTGTTGACGAAAAACAGTTGGCAGATCTCGGATACAAGCAAGAGCTAAACCGAAGTTGGTCTGGTTTTTCTAACTTCGCGATCTCATTTTCGATCATCTCGATCTTGGCAGGTTGCTTCACCACCTTCTATTTTGGCTGGAATAACGGTGGTCCGATCGCCATCTCCATCGGTTGGCCAATAATTGCGGCCTGCATTTTAGTAATTGGCTTTTGCATGTCCGAGTTGGTTTCGGCATACCCGACCTCCGGCGGGATCTACTGGTGGGCCAGCAAGTTGGGTAGCGTCAAAGCTGGTTACTACACCGGGTGGTTGAACCTAGTGGGCCTGATCGCGATCGTGGCCTCAGTCGCATATGGCGCGGCTACCTTCTTTGACTACTCAATTTCACGGTTTAGTGAGTCATGGGCGGCGGGTTACTCGCTCGAGCGAGTATTCGTCATCTTCCTGTGTATTTTGGCGTTGACCGCGCTCGCCAATATCTTCTCCAGCCGCCTGCTAGCGGTGTTCAACAACATCTCGGTGTGGTGGCACGTCGCTGGCGCCGCTGTCATCGTGATCATCTTGCTCTTCTTCTTGAAGGAGGGTGCAACACATTGGGGCGTCACCGATGTTTTCACCGGTCGGGTCAATAACACCTTCGGCCTCTTCGGCAGCGGAGACGGTGCGGTAAATGGTGCCGGCACCAATGGGCCGGGCTTCTGGTTCTATGTGCTGCCATTGGGTTTCTTGTTAACCCAATACACGATCACCGGATACGACGCTTCCGCGCACCTTTCGGAGGAAACCAATGGTGCGGCCAATGCGGCGGCCAAGGGTATTTGGCGTTCGATCTTCTACTCCGCAATTGGCGGCTGGGTGCTCCTGCTCCTGTTCTTGTTCGCCGTTCAGGATCCGATCGCGGTTTCGGCCGGTGGTGGTGGTGTCCAAGTCATCCTCGACCAAGCGCTTACTCCGCAGATGTCCGGCAGCGTGCTGCTGATCGCGACGATCGGGCAGTTGTTCTGCACGACTGCGTGCCTAACCTCAGCCTCACGAATGCTGTTCGCGTTCAGCCGTGACGGTGCGGTACCAGGTGCCAAGTTGTGGTCGCGAGTCAACAAGGCTAAGACTCCTCTCTACGCCGTTATCGCCGTAACCGTCGCCGGCTTGATCTTGACCCTCCCGGCGCTGTGGAAGGTGAATATCGGCTCGGCAGAAGAGCCCATCTACACGGTGACCGCATTCTTCGCGGTGGTATCGATCGGGGTGCTCGGGTTGTACCTAGCCTTCGCGATCCCGATTTACTATCGATGGAAGAAGGGCGCGGACTTCAAACAGGGTTCTTGGAACTTAGGCAATAAGTGGAAGTGGATGGCACCACTTGCCGTCATCGAAATCGTGGTGACTTCGGTCTACTTCATCTTGCCGCTGTACCCAGGTGGTGCCCCGGGCTTCATGCGCGGGTTCCTAGGGGCCCCGAGCGTTGAAGAGGTGCCATTTGATTGGAAGTCGGTCAACTATGCCCCACTGGTAATGGGGGCGATCTTGATCGCACTTTGGATCGGCTGGCACGTTTCGGCCAAGAAGTGGTTCACCGGTCCGAGGATGACGATTGACCTGCCCGCTGGGGTTTCGTCGGCCGATGAGATCGCCCTTGAGCACGAGGGCAAGGGATATCACCAACCACCACAAAGTTAGGGCGTGACTAGATAGTTGAGGGTGGCCGATTTTTGGCCACCCTCAACTATTTGTCGGTCATGAGCCGGTCAAGTGAAGTGAGCACGAAATCACGATCCACTGGCGCGATGATCAGGCAATCACTAAACAACTCCCGGGCCCGGCTTGCTACTTGACGACTTCCTTTCGCGTTACCGCGAGCCAGGTGGGTAAGTGCGGCACCCCACTGAGCCAGTGCGCGCCAGCAGTCCCGCTCTTCGGGTGGGCAACACCGCCAACGCTGTTCGAAAACTTCGTGGGCGTGAAAGGGTAAATCCTGGTTCAGGTAGCTGGTCGCCTCGATCCACGCCTCGGTGCTGGTGATGCTCGCCTGCTCGGGCGCTGGTGGGGTGATCTGGGCCGCCGGAGCATCGGGCGCGAGGGGCCTGCCGTAGCGATCACGCGGGCGTGGCATGAACCTAATTATGCTGTTTGGCAAGCCAAGGCAGGATAAGTTCGTTAAAGGCTGCTGGGGATTCCTCATGCGGAAAGTGGCCGGTGGGTAACGTCTTGAATTGATATTCAGCAGTTACGTACTTGTCACTGCCTTCGCAGCTATCGAGCAGCACCATCGGGTCTTTAGCGCCGTGGATCTGAAGCACATTCATGTCGATGGGCGCTGACATCGCCGACATATAGCGGAGACCGTCTGGCCGCAGTAGTGATCGCACCGACCAGCGGTGGTATTCAATTGCGGTATGTGCGGTGGGCCAACGCAGAAACGCCGCGCGATACATCTCACCGACTTCATCAACCCAAGCGGGTGCGGCCGACCACTTAGTGAGTAGATCGCTGATGCGCTCACCGTCGGCCTTCATGAATGAATTCTCCGGTAGGAATGGCAATTGGAAACCAGCAAGGTAGCCCAATTTCTTGAATTGGCGTGGCCGTAGTGCAGCACGGCGCATCACCCGTGGATGTGGAGCAGAAACCGTGACGATGCCACGTACTGCATCCGGTTGCGTAACGGCCATCGACCAAGCGATCAATCCACCCCAACCATGCCCGATGACGATCGCATCGGATTCACCAAGGCAACGAATCACACCGGCGACATCGGCCGAAAGACTCATCGGGTCATAGCCGTGCGGGGTGTGGTCAGACCCGCCGTATCCGCGCAGGTCCATTGCGATTGCGTGGAAACCGGCCGCGGCCAGTGCGGTTAGCTGCTTGCGCCAAGTCCACCAATAGGTGGGAAAGCCATGTAAGAGCACCACCGCGGGGCCAACACCTGCTTCAACAACATGAAAACGCGCGCCGTGGGCGGGCACATCACGATGGGTCCAGGGTCCGGGTACACGGATAGCCTGCTCAGGGTCAACAATCGGCACGGGTCAGGTGCCGGAACTCTCGGAATCGGTGGCCCCCAAAGCACTCGCGGTCTTGCCGAGTTCATCAATCGTGGTCATCGTGCCGCTACGAACTTCGAGAAGTTTCTTGCGCGCGATCAGCCCGGTAATGACAGCACCGAGAATCAGCAGTAAAGCAACGATCAAAAACCCGAGCCAGGTCTGCAGCCCGAGTTGGACCAGACCGTAGGCCAGTGCGATGAGCAAGAATACGGTCGCGAGCGAGATAAGGCTCAGAGCTGCGATCCCAAGTGCCGCCCCCGCGCCAATTCGCGAACCCGCCTTGCCAATTTCATCCTTGGCAAGGGCCAGCTGCGCGATCGCCAGCCGCTGGGCATCGGAAATAACCTTGCCCACCAGCTCGGTGATACTCGGTTCGGTCTTAGCGGCCATCATGATCCTCCGGCTACAGGCTACCGTCCGGCCTCCTGCTGGTACACATCCGGGATTCCGTCGCCGTCCTCATCGCGCTCTTCAACCAAAGTGATGGCGGCGAAATGCCGGTTTCGCATGACCAGGACTATTGATGCGAGAAGCGCCGAAGTCACTGAGCCGGCGAGGATAGCGGTCTTTGCGGTGCCGAGCTCTAGTGGGCTTTCGCCGTAAGCCACCTCGGCGATTAGCAAAGGGACGGTGAAGCCGATACCGGCTAGTAACCCGATGGCTGTGACATCAAGCCACTTCAGTGGCGCCGCCAGTGATGCTTTGGTAAAGCGCGCCACGATCCACGAGGTAGCCACCACGCCGATGGGTTGGCCGACTACAAGACCAATGATGACCCCCATCGCAATGGGGGTGCCGATTACCTCACCGAGTCCGATGGTCGTGAGATCAACTCCGACAACGCAGAACGCAAAAACTGGAACACAAAACCCGGCACTGAGTGGGTGTAATCGATGCCCAACTCGGTCGGCGGGGGCGCGGGCTTCGCCGGGATCAAGTTTTACGCGGGTGAGCAGCCCAAGAACTACACCTGCAACGGTTGCATGAATTCCACTTTCATACATAGAAACCCACGTACATATTACGAGTGGAACGTAGAGAAATGCTGAGGTCATGCGCCGGCGCTGTGTGTACCAATAAATAGTGAAGCAGGCGATAGATGCAAGAACCCACCAGACATTAAATGAACTTGAATAGAAAATCCCGATGACAACAATTGCCCCGAGGTCATTTACCACAGCCAAAGTCAGCAAAAAGGCTCGCAGGGCAACGGGTACTCCTCGGCCCACTACGGCAAGTACTGCGAGGCCAAATGCGACATCACTTGCCATCGGTATGCCCCAGCCCCGAGTGGAGCCGTCAGCAGCATTTGAGTTGATGAAGAAGAAGATCGCTGCCGAAAGCACCATGCCGCCGAGCGCCCCGGCAATTGGTACCGCTGCTTTTGCGGGCTTGGAGAGTGATCCCAGAACAAATTCATGTTTAAGTTCGAGCCCGACAACGAAGAAGAACACTGCTAGTAACGCATCAGCGGCCCAAGCAGATAGCGTTAGTGAAAGCCAGGGCGGGCCAATCTCGGTTTGCACGAAGACGAAGTAGGTATTGCTCCAAGTGGAGTTAGCCCAAATAAGCGCGAGCGCAGCCGCGATC
>SHUQ01000058.1 GCA_009694585.1 Candidatus Nanopelagicales bacterium
AAACGGCAGTCAAGCCGAGCGTGATACCGCCGGGGTCCTGTATGAACGTTTCTTGCTATCTGGCCCATCGCGTGCTGGCCTCCTGCACGCTGATCCACATCCAGGCAATTTCCGAATCACGGCTGACGGCCGACTCGGGGTGCTCGACTTTGGTGCATGCGCCCTGTTACCTGATGGCCTGCCGTCAGCAATGGGGTCATTACTTCGTATCGCCCAATTAGGAGATGCACAAACGGTAATCGAGGGTCTACGAGCCGAGGGTTTCATCAAGCCCAATATTGAGGTCGATGCCGAGCAAGTACTGGGATACCTCGAGCCTTTTGTTGATCCAGCCCGCTACGAGGAGTTCACCTTCTCCCGCGATTGGATGCGCGGGCAATTCACGCGCATGAACGATATGCGCAACCCGGATTTCGCCGTAGGCCTGAAACTTAATCTGCCACCTTCTTATGCGTTGATCCATCGGGTCTGGCTGGGTTGCATCGGCGTGCTGTGCCAACTCGGTGCCACCGTTCCGATGCGCGCTGAACTAACGCGTTGGGTACCTGATTTCACCGCTGCTGGCCACTAGCAACGAGCTAACGGCTAGCGGGTCGGGTCGCCCAGCAACTCCAAGAGCGTTGGTCCGTACAACTCCAACTTGGCCGGTCCGATGCCGGGTATCGCCGCCAACTGCTCCAAGCTGGTCGGCAATTGCTCGACAATCGCCAGCAAGGTGGCATCGGTAAATATGACAAACGCCGGTACCACGCGTTCGGTGGCCTGCCGAAGGCGCCAACTTTTCAACTGCTCAAATTGATCTGGGTCAAAAGTTGATGGGCAGGTACGGCACCGACCCAAAGTGCGTTCCGGCGCTGTCACCAATCCTTTACCGCAGGTGCGGCAGGCCGCCGGGCCGCGCTTTTTACGTTCGGTGCGCGCTCTCCTTGAACCTAAATGCACACTCCCCCGTGAATCCTCACCCGCAAACCCATCATCAAGACGACCATCGGGGCCGCGCGCTTCAACCAAGAATCTGCTGAACTCACGATTCTCACGGCCGCCCGGCTGTCGGGCGCGTGCCCACGACAAGTGCAGGTGTGACTTGGCACGAGTCATGCCGACATAGAGCAACCGGCGCTCCTCTTCGACTTCACCGGGTGAATCGGCATTCGACAACGGCAGGAGCCCATCACTGCAGCCGACGATAAAGACCACCTGCCATTCAAGCCCTTTGGCTGAATGCAGCGACGAAAGTGTCACCGCATCGGCGGCAGGTGCATGCTGCGCCTGCGCGCGGTGATCAAGCTCAGCAACAAATTCTGGTAAATCCCACTGTGGGTTCTCATCCGCCAAAGTAACCAGCGCCGCAAGTGACTCCCAGCGTTCGCGCACCGCACCGCTTCCCTGCGGGCGCTCAGCTGCCCAGCCAGCCGCACTAAGGATCCCGCGTACTTCCTCACCGAGGAGTCCGGCGCCGCCGCCGGCACGGGCCGCGCCCCTGATTCGAGTAACCCCTTCGCGCACCTCGGGTCGATCAAAGAACCGCTCGGCCCCGCGCATCACCACCGCTATCCCCCGCGCCGACAGCGCCGCTTCCAGATCGGCAGATTGCGCATTCATCCGAAATAACACCGCGATTTCTCGCGCTGCGATGCCATTACGCAGATGGGTTGAAATTGACTCCGCGACCGCCGTCGCTTCGGCAACTTCATCTGGGTATGACTGCACAGTTGGTTCGACCCCCGGTTCACGCATTGATCGTAAAGTCACCGCAGCGCGTGAGTGCGCCTGCACAATCACCGCATTGGCCTTACCGACGATCTCAGGAGTGCAGCGATAGCAGTTCACTAGCCGCACCTCGGTAGCGTCGGGAAACTCGGTGCGAAAATTCACCAAGTAGTCAGCCGACGCGCCAGTAAATGAGTAGATCGTCTGGCTAACATCACCAACAGCACAAACCTCATCGCGATCACCGCGCCAAAGGGTTAGTAATCGATGCTGCAGCGGGTTAACATCCTGAAATTCATCAACCGTGAACCACCTATAGGTTGAGTGCACTTCATCGAGGAGATCAGGGCGTGTCTGCAGTGCGCCCACCGTAACTAGGAGTACATCTTCAAAATCCAAGAAGCCGCGCGCTGATTTTAGGTCGTCATATTCCGCATAGACCTTCATGACATCAGCTAGATCCATGCTCCACTGTCGGGTGGCCGCGCGCGGATCGATCAACAGATCACGTGCGGCTAGTTCACTTACTTTCGACCATTCAATATCTGAGGCTAAATCGCGTATCACCGCTGCGTTTGTCGTGATACCGGACTTGGACGCCGCCTCAGCTAACAATCGAGCCTTGCTCGGCAGCACGTCAGGGAAAGTTTGGCCACTTAGTCGTGGCCAGAAGTAGCGCAGTTGCCGAAGGGCTGCGCCATGGAAGGTGCGCACCTGGGCCCCCTCAACACCAAGTTCGCGCAGCCGCACCCGCATCTCACCGGCAGCCCGAGTCGTGAAGGTGACAGCCAGTGACCGCCGTGCTTCATGGGCCCCGGTTGCCACGGCGTATGCCATGCGATGGGTGATGGCGCGAGTCTTGCCAGTGCCGGCCCCGGCCAGCACTACAACCGGGCCGTGCACGCTGGTGGCGACCACCTGCTGCTCGTCATCTAGCCCGGCAAGTACCTCACCTGGTTCACCCATCACAGGTGCACGCTAGCGTTGCCCAGGTGAAGATGTATACGACGGTTTGGTGTGGCTACTGCCAGCGGCTAAAAGCCCAGTTGGGCCGCGAGGGTATTGCCTTCGAGGAAGTTGATATTGCAGCCGATCCGATGGCCGCCGCCTTCGTTGAAAAAGTCAACGGGGGCAACCAGACCGTGCCCACCATGCTCTTTGACGATGGCAGCGCGCTCGCTAATCCATCGATCGGACAAGTCAAGGAAAAGCTCGGCCTGAAGTAGTTACTCTTCGGGTGCAATGAACTCCACCCGCCGACTGCGCTGCGCCCAGATTACCGAGGCAATAACTACACCCGCCGCCAGCACCGTGGGCCAAGTGACGGTTTCACCGAGCAGGAGCGCAGACCACAGCAAGGTAAGTAGTGCCTGCAGCTGCTGAACTTGGCTACCCCTGGCAATGCCGGCCATCGATAGGCCTCGATACCAAGCAAAGAACCCGAAGTACATCGATGAGATGCCCAGCAATATCACGGCGAGCCATTGGGTGCTCGTGGTCTGATAATTTCCACTCGTCGTAAACCAAAGAACCAATGAAGCCGGCACGGTTATCGGTAGAGCGAAGACAACAACCCAGGAAATCACCTGCCACCCCGGCATCACCTTGGTGACCGAGGCACCCTCGACATAACACCAAGAGGAAAACAGCATTGCACCAACCACCAATAGATCCGCCCAATAATTAGGGCTGGTAGCCCCGCCGCGGCCCAAGGCAAAGATCACCAAGGCCGCCGTCCCGATACTTGCTGCCAACCAGAACTTCGCGCTCACCTGTTCGTGGGTTCGGAAAACAGCGATGATCGCGGTCGACAGCGGCATGAAAGCAGCAATCACCGCAACATGGGCCGAAGTCGTGTACTCCAGCGCGATCGCGATCAAGATTGGCCAGCCGAAGACTGCTCCGACCATGGTGAGAAGCAACGGTCGCACCAACGCTCGGGCCGGCGGGGCTACCCGATTGGCTGACAAAAGCACCGCCGCCAAAACACCGGCGATAACCGCGCGGCCGGTTGCGGTTAAAAACGGATTAAAGCCGCCGACCGCGACTTTGGTCAGTGGCACCGAAAATGAAAACAGCAGTACCGCAAGAAAAGCCCAGAACAGACCCCGCAGCTGAATCTGCCGCGCGGTTAACGTTGCCTTTGACATCACCAAGACCAATCGGCCGGTAACTCCTCGCCGTACCACCGTTCAATAAGTCTGCGCGATATCGAAATCGCCGACGGCAACTTGATGTCACCGGCGGCGCACGCTACGCGTAGCTCCTCGCGGCTATACCAATTCGCTTCGGCGATCTCAGTTTCGTCAACCGTGATCTTGGTATCTGTGGCCCAAGCGTGGTAACCCAGCATCAATGACGCCGGAAATGGCCACGGTTGGCTGCCCAGGTACTGCACCGAGTCTGGATCGGCGTCGATGACGACACCGGTTTCTTCGGCTACTTCACGCCGCACCGCGGCCTCGGCTGACTCGCCAGCTTCAACGAAACCAGCGAAGGTGGAAACTAATCCAGGTGGCCAGTTGACGTGCCGGCCGAGTAGTGCTCGATCAGCCCGATCACGTACCAGCACAATTACCGCCGGTTCAGTGCGCGGGAAGTGATCAGCTTCATCGGCCACGCAGCGCAATGACCATCCACCATGTTGTGAAACCACCTCCCCACCACATTTGGCGCAGCGCTGAGTTGACGCCCGCCAGTTGTCGAGAGCCACCGCCGTGACCAGCAGTCCAGCATCAATGTCACTTAGTGAGCGGCCAACTTCTCGCAGGGATTTCCAGTCCGCTTGGACCGGCGCATCATTTTGGTTCTCAACATGGGCGCAGAAATAGGCGATCCCATCATCGTCTATCCCTAAAAAGCTCACTTCGATGGACGAGTTGAGATCCGCGGCGGAACTAAATACTAGGCGCGCGGTGCCCTCACCCTCAGCAACAGCGGCCACGCCTTTGGCCACCCACAGAACCCGCGTCTTGGAGTCCGCCAGCCGCTGCAGTTGCCAGTTCTCATCGGCACGCCGATTCGCTGCTCGATCCACAGCAGCTCTCGATAAAAGCAGGTCATCTAACAGCAGGCGGTCAGGCACTCCGTGAGCCTATTCGCCTTCAGATGGTGCCTTCGGTGTGGCCTGCAGAACAAGCCGACAAGTCCGTGACACCATCACATATTGTGAATGTCTTCATTCGGCAGCTGACCGGCATCCGTTTCGTCGCCGCCGCGTGGGTGCTGCTCTATCACCTGCAGGGGCCGCTAAATACCCTCGGCGTGCTCGCGATCCCGGTTTTACCGGACGTGATGCGTGTTGGCCGCCTCGGAGTTGACCTTTTCTTTGCGCTCTCTGGATTCATCCTCACCCACACCTATTTAACTCGCCTCGGTCCGCGGTTATCCGGGCGCAGGACCATCGATTTTTGGTGGCTACGACTGGCCCGCGTTTACCCGGTGCACTTGGTGATGCTGGTGGTCGCAGGTCTTGCGGTTTTCGCCCAGGCAAAAGTTACCGGCGAAGCCCTGAACCGCGATTGGCTAAACCCAATCGACTTCGGCAAGAACCTGCTGCTGGTGCAGGAGTGGGGCCCAAGTCCGCAGCGTGGTTGGAATTTTGTCGCGTGGTCACTTTCGATGGAGTGGCTCGCCTACCTGATCTTCCCGCTGCTGATTTTGCTCATTTGGGTTTTCTATCGACGGGTCAGCACCGCAGTCTTGGTAATCGCCTGGGTTGTCGTACTTATTCCGATAGTCATTTACGGATTAAATACCTCTGACGCGTACTACACCGACAATTGGGGGTCGACCTACCGCATCCTTTGTGAATTCACGGCCGGAGCTATTACGTATCTGATCGTGCGCCGCTTCATCCCCGATGCCGCAGCTGACCCGATGCCACGAGTCCAGAAACTCGCCAGCGCCTTATCCATCGTTTTGCCCGTACTCGTTATTGCCGGGGCTGTCTTCCTAGGTAACCTGCCGGCGGCACAACCACCGGCCACCAATTTAAGTGCTGACTCGGAAGCCCTGCCCCCGTATTTTCATTTACTGCTCGTGCCGCTTCTCATCGTGTGGATCGGTGCCTTAGCTCTATCGCGGCGGGGATTGGCTCGCACCCTGTCAACCCGCACGATGGTGCTCGGTGGGTTCATTTCCTATTCCTTATATATGACGCACCTAGTCTGGTTCGGGCTCTGGCGGGCCGGCATGAATGCGGTGGGCATTGACGGCGGCGCGCTTTATGCCATCGGCGTGCTCGGGTTGGTCGCTGGTGCGCTAGCGATCGCCTGGTTGATGTGGCGCTTTGTTGAAGAGCCGGCCCGTGAGTGGATGCGCGCCCTAGCCGGTGCCCGGCGCACCCCCACCGAAGAAGCCGGGGAGCAGCTTGCGCTGCGAGCAAAAGATGGTGACAGCGCTGAGCCCGTGATCGTGCCGGGTGATGCGGACGGCCCCAGCGCAATTCGCTAGCTCAAGAAAAGTCTAGGCTCGGCAGCGCCTCGGGCCGAATAATTTCACCTGTCGCAACCATTACAAACCCCGCGTCGATATCGGCTAGTGGCACACCGCGCAACTGTGACCAAGCCTGTCGATACAGCGCCAACTGATACGGATCAATTGATGCCGACGACCCGGTCTTCCAGTCGATGACGTCGTAGCGATCACCAGTCTTAAATACCGCATCGATCCGGCCTTTGACCACCCGTCCGCCCAAAATCAAGGAGAACGGCTCTTCAATGGCGATGGGTTGAAGTTCGGCGTAGGCGGACTTCTCGAAAGCCTGCTTTAACTCCTCGAGTTGGGCATCACTTGTGATGTCGTGATCACCTGATCCGGGCAGATCATCGGGGTCAAGCAGAGTTTGCTGGCCAAACCTGCTCTCGAGCCAAAGATGGAAACCGGTACCGCGTCGAGCGGCGGGCGCTGGCTGCCGGGGCATCGGCCGGGCCAGCCTTTCGGCGGCCGCGGCCGGCTCACGTAGCGCATCGATTAGCGCACTTGCTGAAAGCGAATCGGGTAAACGCACGGTATGAATTGAAACTCGTCGACGCCTTGCCTCCACAAGCAAACTCTCGGCATCAATATCCCACCGGGCGATGAGCTCGATTTCACTTGCCGAAAGCCGTGGGTCAAAGTCTGGTGCGGCTAGCAATGCATCCGGAGCCGCCATCGCCGCACGCACCTGATCACCTACCAAACGCACCTTTGTGGCGTTGGCAATTGGCGCGGGCCACGCATATTCACCCGTGCCCGCATCCGGCGACGGGTTCTTGGCATCGTCGGCAGGCTTCGGGTGCCAGCAAATGACTTCGCCAGCACCAGCGATACAAGCATCACGAATAATGGTCAAATACGGGTCGGGGCCGCGGAACTTAATCTGAGTACTACCCCACCAATGCCCGGTGACAGTTAGTGAATACTCGGCGCGGGTTAATGCGACATAGGCCAAACGTTGATCATCTGCAACTTGGTAATCGCGCAAAATCACTTGATAGGCCTTATGGTCTTTATCCCGCGGGCTTTCATCTGGATCAGGGAACGAGGCGAGGTCATCGGTCACATCATCACGCAGTTCCCAGGGCACCGCTGTTGCACTCGTTGGCCACGCGCCTCGCCCATCACCGCCGGGAAATGCCCCCTTTGCCACCGAAGGCACGAACACGTGTGGGTACTCCATGCCTTTGGCTTTATGAATAGTCAGCAACTGCACCGCGTTGTCATGCACGACAATGTCAACGGGTAGCTCAACATCAAAACGCTCAGCATCGGCTAACCGACTCAAAAAAGCACCAAGAGTGTGACCCCCGTCGATATCGGTGAACTCCGCCGCGAGGTCGAGCAAACTGGTGACCGCATACTGCTGCTGCTCCGCACTATCAGTTACCGCGATTTCAACTGATAACCCGGTGGAATACAAAATCCGGTTGATCAGATCGGTTATGGGTTCACCCACGTGGCGGCGCAATTGGGTGATCTCGGCAGCAAGTGCGGTAAATCTGGTCACGGCCGCCGTCGAGTAGGCGGCAAGGTCACCGAGATCGGCGAGGGCATCAGAAAGTGAAATTGCCTCCACCGGGTCACTGCCGGCGACTGCTTCATCGAGAGCGTCGGTGACATCGGTGGTGACCTGCCGATGCCCACCGCCGGCGAGCACCCCGGCCCGCTTACCTAGAGCTGCTAGATCGCGCACCCCGATGCGCAGGCGCGGCCCGGAAAGAATGCGCACCAACGCCGGGTTCGCAATCGAGTTGTGCAGCACCTCCAGCATGCTGCGGATCTCAACGACCGCAGGTTGTCGCAACAGCCCAGCTGCCCCATGTAATTGCGTCGACACCCCCTGCGCCCTTAAAGCAGTGTCGAGATCAACTAGATCGCGGCCCGTGGCGGCCAAGATCGCGATGTCTCCCCACTTGATTTGACTTCCGCGCGCACCGCCGGCACCCAACCGGGCAATCTCCTGCACAATCCAAGCTTGTTCTTGGCCAGCGGTTTCAAATAATGCGCACTGCACTTTGCCGAGCCCACGCTCAGGTGAACCGGCCACCAACGCCCCGATACCCGGGTGTCGCTCCCGCAGGTCAGCCGAGATGGTATTCGCCACTGCCAATATCGCCGGCCCAGATCTGCGGTTGCTAGTTAGCGGATACGAGACCGGCTCGGACTCGACGCCCTTGCGCAGCACCGAGAAGTGCTTATTGAAAGAGTCAATATTGTCGACGCTGGCCCCGCGGAATCCATAAATAGCTTGGCACGGGTCACCGACCGCGGTCACCGAGTGACCGTTACCGAATAACCCTTGCAGCAGCATGCGCTGGGCCAAGGAGGTGTCTTGGTACTCATCGAGCAACACCACTTCGACGCGTGCTCGAACTTTCTGTGCAATATCTGGAAATACCGTAACCAACTCCAGTGCCAACCGGGTTTGATCGGCGTAGTCTTGAACATCTCGCGCCAATTTCTCGGCGCGCCATTCGATGACTAATCCAGCCAGCGCCACCCGCAGCCTCGAAGTAGCAAGCATCTTCTTGCCAATCTCCTGCAGAGAGTCGTACTTTTTAAACTGCGCTATTGACTTTAAATCGTGCTCGATAAGTGCCTGTGGACTAATCGCTAAGTCAGCGAGTTGATCATCGAGAGCCAGGACCTCACCGGTCAAGTGCACCGGTGACTTACCGAAAGCCGCTAACGGCAATGAGGTGCGACATACCACCCGATAAGCCAGTTGCTGCCGGGCGCCATCGGTGATCAACGTGCTACTTGGCTCCCGGCCTAGCCGGACACCATGTTCATCAACGATGCGCTTGGCGAAAGCGTGGTAGGTGAGTACCTGCGGATCACCTGCGCTTTCATCCTCGTCAGCTGACTCGCTCTTCGTATCGATAAGACCGGCCGCTTCAAGGCGCGACAAACTTGATCGCATCGATCCAAGTAGCCCGGCTGCGGCCTTATTGGTAAACGTCAGGCCCAGCACCGCATCAGCTCGCACATAGTCACTGGCCACCAACCAGGCCACCCGAGCGGCCATCGAGGTGGTCTTGCCGGTGCCGGCGCCAGCCACCACCACGGCTGGCTCCATAGGCGCGGAGACCACCGCCCACTGCTCCTCACTTAGGTCAAAGCCAAGGGCTCGATCTAGGTCCGGCTTCTTGAGTTCGCTCATAAGACCACCTGCTCACCTTCTGGCTGTGCAGGGCAATTGCGTTTGTGCGCGCAAAATTTGCAATGTGAGCCAAGAACAGCGTTGAACTCCTCGGTTCGCAATGTCTGCGCTGCGGCTCCCAGTTCAAGATCCACCCAGGTCGGGGAGACCTGCTCCAATGGCTCTTGGAATTGCACTTTGGGTTCTACCGCGCCCTTGCCGGCATTGACTCGAAGTTGTACGAGCGCCGCTCCCCCGACCTCATGCCCGGCGGCCCGAAGTAGCGATTGATAGACCCCGAGTTGGGCGTGCTCGGGCACTTTGCTCTCGGCCGGTGGGTTCTTCATATTCTTCAGGTCAATGGCCACCAAGCGGCCTTCGCTATCTATTTCGATACGGTCCAAGGAACCGCGCAGGTGCACGCGTTCGGTGCCACCGGCCGGCGTTGGCACATCAACAAAAGCCTCTTCGGATTCTTCACTTGCCACTAGCCGCCGATCGGCGCGCAGGTGATAGACCAAAAAACGCATTAACGCATCACGTGCCTCGGCGCGTTCGGCAGCCGATTGCCACGCGGATTCAAATCTGAGGTCGGGCCAGACCCGATCAACCAAGGCGTCCATGCTGTCGATATCTGCCGGCACCTCATCCTTTGCGACATAGTCGGCAACCGCGTGCACCACACTGCCAAATTTCGTCGCCGCCGGGCGCAGGGTTTCAGCCCGGGCTTCATGCTCGAAATACCAACGCAGGGCACAGCTATTGATCGATTCGAGCCCACTGCCCGACAAAGTTATCGGCGCCTCAGCAGCACGCACTGGACGCGCACCTTCGGTGACCTCACCTATTGCCCACCAGGTAGCTGGATTGGCCATTGGCACCAACGGCACTCCGTTGTCAGCAACAGCGCCCGCCAATGCCGCCAACTTCCCGGTCGCGGCCGCACGCAGTGCCGGCGATGCAGCGTCATCCATTGCAACCTGACGCAGTCGCGCCACCAAACCGTCAAGGGAGGCGGTAAAGCGCGGGCGGCCGGATTTGGTTTCGGCAGCAACTCCTAGGTCAGCGATGAACCGGCTCGGCTGCGGGCCTGCATCAGTGCCCGAAGCAATCGCGGTGACAACTACCCGTTGCCGCGCTCTGGTGCAGGCGACATAAAAAAGCCGGCGCTCTTCGGCGAGTAGATCGGCCGGGCGCACCCCATCACCAACACCGGTTCGCGTCAGGCGGTCGGGCTCCAAGATCGAACCGCGGGTGCGTAGATCAGGCCACTGCCCCTCCTCGACGCCAACAACCCAAACGGCCTCCCACTCCAGCCCTTTGGCCCGGTGCGCGGTCAAGATGCGCACCGCATCACCACGCATCGACCTATCGGCCACCGACTCTGCCGGTAATTGCTGGTTGCTTAATGAAATGAGGAAATTGCGCAGGCCGGCGAACCCTTTGTAGCGAGCCTGGGTGCGCTCGGCGGTCTCGAATAATGCGATGACGGCGTCGAGGTCGTGATGCGCAGCGCGCGACCCACCAAGTGCTGCATTACGTAAGCGCTCCGGCCAGCCATGCACCCGCTGGCCGCCAACTCGCCCCGACCAAAGTATCCAAAGGACATCCTCCGGTGCAGCCCCGGTGCGAATTAGTTGGTGCGCGGCACCAAGTAGCACGCGCAGGCGCTCGACGGCCAACCGGCCGGTGTCATCCGCGGGTAATGAGGCGGGGAGTTCAAGATCACCGCGCACAGTGTCGCGGATCAGTTGATCAGAAAACCCAGGTGGAGCTTCCGGGTCGGCCAACCGCGCGGCCGCACGCAGGGCACGACCAAGACGGCGCCACTCGGCTGCATCAAGGCCACCAAGGGGCCCGGTTAGTAGGTCGGCCACCTGCTCGCCAGCTACCCGGGTCGGGTCGACCGCCATTTCAGCGGCCTGCAACAGCACCGCTACCGCCGGCTCGGCGCGTAATGGGATTTCGTCAGCCGCAATGGTTGTCGGCACCCCAGCTTGCATTAGGGCCCGCTGCACGAGTGGGATTTGCCGCGCTGAGCGAACCAGCACCGCAAGGTCGGCCCAGGCCAGCCCATCATCTAGATGGGTACGCCGAATCTGTTC
>SHUQ01000005.1 GCA_009694585.1 Candidatus Nanopelagicales bacterium
ACCGATAACACTGCTGAGCTAGCGGCGGCGGCGGCCAGGGCCGATGACCGGGTTAGATATGTGCTCCTTGAGACAAATTCGGGTGGTTGCAGTGGCCCCCGTAATCGCGGTATCGATGAAGCCCTCGGCACCTGGGTCATGTTCTGCGATTCTGATGATGAGTACCCCAGTGATGCGATAGTTGAGTTGATGCTCGCAGCCGAGCAGTGCACAGCCGACCTTGGTTGTGGGGTCGCTGAACGTTTCTATTTGCGTGAGAGCCGTGGGTACCCTTGGCGTGCAGAACTTCATGAGCCGCGCATTATGTCAACGATAAGGGATTTCCCTGATCTGATCGCAGACACCATCTGCGTCAACAAGATCTATCGGCGAAGTTGGCTCATGGACAATGGCATCAGGTTTCCAGCAAGCCTGCTTTATGAAGATCAACTATTTACCATTGAGGCATACACGGCCGCGAGCAAAATAGTCGTGATCCCAGAGGTTACCTACCGGTGGAATGTGGCTGCTGAAGCTGATCAACAGTCAATAACGCAGCGACGAGTCGAACTCCGAAATGTCCAGAATAGGGTGGAAATCAACAAGAGAATTGACGCTTACCTCGCTGACAGCGAGTGGGCGGATCTGAAGCCAATCAAAGATATAAAGTTTCTCACCCATGATTTGGCTGTTTCATTGGCCGCGGTGTTAATTGTCAACGACGAAGATGCGCTACCAATTATCGAAGCCTTGGCTGAGTATGTGCGCGGGGTCGACGTGAATCTAGTAGGTGAAATCCCCCCGATCAACAAGATTGCCGTCGCCTGTTTATTGCTGGGTGACATTGAGGGCATTCGTGGTGCTCTGCGCTATTTGCGTTGGACTTATGTAATTGATGTGCCAATCACCAGCGAAGGCGAGCAGCAGTATTGGGGAGACGCTGCTGAACTAGATGGGCCAGAACTGCTGGGCCACGATGCACGCTGGTGGCGAGAGGTGACAGCGCTGGGCTTGCGCGCAGAGCCTTTTGCTCGGCAGCGGCTGTGTCACTTGCTGGTGGATTTCGAAGTAAGCGGGAGCCAGATCACCCTTTCTGGCACCACGGTTGATCCCTTTGGCATGTTTGAGCAAGTAGCAGCGGCAAACTTTGTCATGATGCAGGGTGCAAACGTGGTGCTTGCTCGGTTACCCATGTCATGGACCCGATTAGCAGCGCACAAATGGCAGTGGCGGGCAACTGGAGTTATCCAGTCGAGGGGCCTGAGGCGGGCGCGGGTTGGCGGGCGTGGAGTTTTTGGTGTGGAACTGCACAGGGGCGGCGAGGTAAACTTGCGGACTTTGCATATTGGCGCAACGCAGGCTCCGCAGTTCTCTATCGCGTGGCCGGGCCGCTGGTTTGGTCGCCCTAGTGGCTTGCATGTTGGCCCGAGTAGACGCGGGACGGTCTCTTGGCGCTCCACCCCATCTCGAACGCAACGGGTGATCGCTCGACTACTTGGCGGTGGCCGTGGCTAAACCGCGCATCATCATCATCGCTAACAACATCGATGAAATCGGGGGGGCGCAGCGTATTGTTCATGTCTTGGGCCAGGGCTTGGCTGAACGCGGGTACCAAACTGAACTAATCGGCATTGTTCCCCACACCCCAAAGCATCTTTATGTAGTTGACCCGGCCTACCAATCGACCACTTTAATCAGTGAAACTTGGCCACCGCCAATTACTCCATCGGGAATCTTTGGCAAGTACCGGCCTTCAGTTCGCAGGCGCCAGGCAACCCGTGCGCGGTTGCGCGCTGAGGCTATTAACCGCTTACGTGAAGAACTTGCCACCGGTCCCCCGGGGGTGATCATCTGCGCTCAGCTTTGGGCCATGGAATACCTGCGAGCCGCGGGCTTTGAATGGTGGAAGGTAATCGGCCAGTACCACGCGTCTTTCGAAGCGGCGGCAAGTGGCCGTGACCTGCGTCGCGCCCTTAGAAATTATCAAGATGTCAGTACCGTGGCTCTACTCTCAGCCGAAGATGCAGCGCAATTCGCCGATGCTGGTCTGAAAAATGTGCGCTGGCTCCCGAATCCATTGCCTTATTGGCCGGTCAAGGGGGCAGCACTTAGGGGTAACACCCTCACCTACCTAGGTCGATTCTCGGCTGAAAAAGGTGCGGAGATTTTGTTGGATGCCTGGGGCCGGCTAGATCCGCGCTTTTCGCATTGGCGCCTGCAGTTGGTTGGCTCTGGGCCCCTAGAGGCAGCGCTGCGAAAGCAAGCGGCAGCCCTTGGGCCAGCAGGTGAGCGCATCATGTTCTTGCCCCCGGTGGAAGATCCGGCCCGCGTATTGCTTGCGTCCGATGCGCTGGCCCTCCCATCCTTGACCGAGGGTTTCCCCTTGGTTTTAGCCGAAGCTATGGCCTGCGGCCTACCGGTAGTTGCAGCTGATTGTGCGCCCGGTGTGCGGGTCTTGATCCGGGACGGGGTTAACGGGTTGCTGGCCGGTCGAGGAGATGCCCGGGATTTCGCGGAACAACTGACCAAGGTCATGGACTCCGTCGAACTACGCGAACGACTTGGTGCAGCAGCCCGCACCTCGGTTGAGTACCTGCAGGCCCCGCTGGTACTAGATCAGTGGGAGTCACTTATCTCAGAAGTTACAGGTGGGCATTAGCGCGCGAGAGATCATCTTCAAAGTCAACCTCGACGGCGAATAAGTCAGTGATGTCGAGCGCGATGACTTTGGTGCCGTTCTGCGCGATGGTAATTTCGATTCCGCGTTCAAAATAATCGGTGTCTTCGCAGGCGGCTAGGCCGAGGATTAAGTTGGCCCGATCACTTCCGCTCACATAATTGATCCCTACGGCCTCACCAAGTGCATCGGTGACTTGCTTGGATAGAAGTGCGACGAACCCGGCCTCGTCGATGGTGTACTTCACCTCCTCTTCCCCAACCACGGAGGTGTTGACGCAGATAAATGATCGGTCAGCATCAATTAGCTCCTTCGCACGTACCAAGACTTCCGCATCGAAAACAACATCGCCATTCATCCAGAGCACGCCACCGGGAGGGGCTAAGCGCAGGGCTTTGAGGAGGCTCCGGTTGGTGTTGGTTTGGTCATAGGCCTCGTTGTAGATATATGAAACATTCGGGAATGCTTCAAGAATTAGCTCAAGTTTGAAGCCAACAACGGTGGTAACGCGTAGGTCATCACCAAAGACCTTGGTCAGATTGTCAATTTGCTGGCGCATAATGGTGCGACCGTCGATCAGTGGGGTCAGTGGCTTCGGCCAAGGCTTGCCCAAGCGGGTGCCAATTCCGGCGGCCAAGATCACCGAGTGCACGGTCATTATTCTCCTTCTGCTATCTGGCGAACTCTAATCAATTCCTTTAGCGCGCGATCATGCTCTGCGATCTCGAGCCGGGTCTGCTGCCAAAATCTCTCGGTACTTTGACCCGGCGCTAAACCATCAAAATAGAAGCCGCGAAGTTCACGGCGTGCTGCCTCATGTTTGTCATTCGCGATGATGTCGGCGAGGTCGGTAGCGAAAGTGGCGATGGTGCTCTGGTCCAGCACATGTGCACCGGACGCCACTGGTGTGTCGTGAAGTAGTTGCCTGCGATTGGCGCGGCGATCACACAACACAATCGGGGCCTCAGGGCGTAGGTATAGATAATCAAGGGTCACACTCGAAACGTCGGCTATCAACAGATCGGTGCCGCGAATAATGCCGAGCACATTGGCATCTTGCATGATGCGATGACCGCACTCTGGATCATTGGTAATCGCACTTTTAACAAGGCTCAGGATTCGTTGGTGTGCGGCTCGCACGGCAGCATTGTCGGAGTCGGCCACCCGCGGATGTGGCTTGTAGATGAAGCGGCACTTGGGCAGGGTCAAGGCTGCGGACACAAGTTGTGGGCCGAATAGGTCGACCGAGGTGTAGTTATTGGCTTCATCTTCGCCTTCCCAGGTGGGTGCGTACGTGATCGTGGTGCCGGCGAATTCAGCAAGCGGGTTTCGGACCGGAAGATCAAGTTGCGGGCGGCCAACACGGGCCAGATGGTTTATGTCGAACCAAGTTAGTGCAGCGGCGTGCCGCCGCACCGCTGCTTGCCCAGCGACGAAGACTTTGTCATATGCCTTCGCTTGGTTGCTGACCATGCAGATTTTGTCACTCTCACCGTGGTTCAAGTGAATATGCACTGCCTGCTGAAAGGCGAGGGATTGAAAGTTGGTGAAACCGTTGTTCACGTACATAACCGCGTGAAAGTCGGCTCGGTCGTAAAGTGCCATGAGGTCTTCGTAGGTTGGAATCAACAAAATGGGCAGTGAGGTGGTGCCTTGCATGGCGTGGTAGGTGTCGATCTGACGAACGACGACGACGGTGCGCTCGGTGGTGTTGGCTTCGAAGATAGGTAGCCATTGGTTCAACTGATAGAGCTTTGGCGGCCCATCGGCAAAGTGGATGGCGATATCCGAGGTCGAGACATCGTCCAGCTTGAAGCCTTTGGGCTGAACCGCCCCAAAATCGCGCAGGAGGCGGCTCAGCGACCGCGAAACGCGCTTGGCCTGGAGCATAAATGCGGATTCTTCAGCCACTGGCCTATCGTAACGGTGTGCGAATCATCTGGGAGCACCGTCAGGTGCTCCGCATGTTGGTCCTTCGGGACCTACAAAAGCAGTACACCAAATTCCGGCTCGGCTACCTGTGGACCCTGCTGGAGCCCCTTGGCATGGCCGTGGTGCTGTGGTTTGTCTTCACCGAGCTGCTGGGTGGTCGAAAGTTGGGTCTGCAGCCCTATTTCTTGTTCCTCGCGGTCGCGATCTTGCCGTGGTGGTGGTTTTCGAAAGGGGTATCCGGGGCGGCCAAGACTTTTAGGCGAAATCCGGCGCTCTTGCAGATGAGCTTGCTACCGACGAAGATCTGGGTGATCCGGGTCGTGCTTGTGTCCATGGCGGAATACCTGCTTTCCTTGCCGGTGATTTTGATCGCGATGCTAATAACGCGCACTTTGCCTGGGCCGCTCATAGTCTTGTTCCCCGTTGGGGTCATCGTGCAGTTCTTCTTGATGTACGGCTTGGCGATGTTGATTGCTGCTGGGGCCGCTGTCATCCCGGATCTAGCCAGAATAGTTCGTATCGTGTTGCGCGCGACTTTTTATCTCTCACCAGTTTTGTACTCGATAGCAAATATCCCGGCCGGCGCGCAGGTGATCGCGGCGATAAACCCATTGGTCGGAGTGCTGGGCCTTTATCGGATCGGTTTTTGGCCCACCGAAATCGAATCACTTCCGCATTACGGTATTTCCTTAGGGGTGACGGTGGCCGTTTTCATTGCGGGTTCGGTGGTCTTCCATCGGCTCGAAAGCCGTATTTTGAAGGGCAACTGACGTGGCCCGCCAGCGGTTGGACCCGCGCTTAGCAGCTAAGTTGGTTTTCGATGGAGTTGGCATCCTCATCCCCAAGAAGAAGCGTCGTCAAGGCGGCGGACGTCGGCACCGGTTGCGTCGATTTGCCGGCGAGCAAAGCCGCACCGGATCTTGGGTACTAAGGGGTGTCTCTTCTCGGATTGAGGCAGGTGAGTCGGTAGCTGTATTGGGCTTGAAGAACTCTGGGCGCACGGAATTGTTGCGATTGGCCGCAGGCACTTTGATTCCGGACGAGGGATCAGTGATGCGCAGTGATCAAGTCTTGCCAATGATCGGCCTAGGCCGGGCATTTGATCGCGGTTTTACGGTCAGGCAGAACATCTATCTGCTAGGTGGCTTATTGGGTATGAATCCCAATGAGGTCGAAGTCGCCTTGCCTGAAATTGTTGAGACAGCAGGCATCACTTCAAATATCGACAAATATCTTGGTGGTGCGTCGGCACTGACCCGGCAAAAACTCGCCTGGACTATCGCGATGGCAACCGGCGCCAACATCTTTGCGGTGGATGAAATGCTAGTCGTCGGGGACCCAGAATTCCGTGCACGATGCTTCGCGCACGTACAGCATCTGAAAACTTCCGGAGCGACTTTCTTGGTGGCAACTGATGTGCCTCGAAAATTCGATGGGTTCTTCGATCGTGCGATCGTGCTCCACGACGGTGGAGTGGTCGCCGATGGGGCGTTTGCTGATGGCTTAGCGCTACTTCGAGAATTGCGCCTTGCTAACACGGCTACCGACCCCACGGAACCCAAAACTGATCCCGAGGCGCGCCCGGAGCCAGAGGAGGGCTTCTAACCCGTAGGGTGGTGGCATGTCGATCGGCCCGGCGGCGACGTCAGCTGGCAAGTTGTTGCCCGATGCACCCGCAATCCCAAGCGGTGGGGTCTTGCTCCATGTAGGAGTGCATAAAACCGGAACTACGGCGATTCAGGCGGCACTTGCCGATGCCCGCGGCGATCTCACCGAACTAGGTGTTAGTTATCCGGGTAAGGCACAGGCGCAGCACCGGGCGGCCCTGGCGATCTTGCAGCGCACGTGGGGCTGGAATCAGCGCGGTGGCTCAGTAGTTGACCGCTCGCAATTCGACGAACTTGCGGCACAGGTGGCTAAGGCTAAAGGCCGGGTTGTCATAAGTAGCGAGTTCTTCTGCGAGGCCGATGCCGAAAAGTGTGTTGATGTCGTCAAGAACCTAGGTGGCGATCGGGTTCAGGTCTTGGTGACTTTGCGCAATCTCGGCCGCCTACTGCCCTCATCGTGGCAGCAGTATCTGAAGTATGGCCTAACAAAAGGTTATGAGCCGTGGCTCGAGGACGTTTTCGCAAAATCTAGCACTTCGAATATGTCGCCAACTTTTTGGCGACGCCATGATCACGGTGCGGTACTAACCCGATGGGCCGAAGCCGTAGGGCCGAAGAACGTGACGGTGCTCATCCTTGAAGACGTCGACCGCAATGCGATGTTTCGATCATTTGCGCAGCTTCTCGGTGTGCCGACCGGTATTTTTACCTCGAGGATGGACTTGACTTCGAATAGATCTATGACCGCCGCCGAAGCTGAACTACTCGTGCGCCTCAACGCTCGAGTGAAAATGCAAATGCAGTGGTCAGAGTATGTGCGACTGGTGCGTCGCGGAGTTGCGATGGCGCTGGTTGAAGGCCGCGAGCCGGCCGTGGACGAACCCCGGTTACACACCCCGGACTGGGCACTTGATGCGGCGATGGCGCACGGTTTGCAAGATCGTGCGGTAATTTCAGCGCTAGGCGTGAATATTCTTGGCGACCTCGATGCCTTGGGCGTGCGTGCTGGTTCGCCTCCACCGGTGGTGGGTACTGATTCGATACCTATCGATGCTGCGGTACAGGCACTGGTAGCAGTAATCCAGGAAGCGCACGATGCACCTAGTACCAAAGAGCTAGCCAAGGCACTGGCCAAGCAAGCGCGAGCCGGGGCCAAATCACGCTTCACACGAAAGCGATCTTCAGCCTCGTGACCACGTTGCTCGTACCCGCGGGCGCCAGCGCCGAAGAGATGCTTCGTGATACGGCGCGCAAATTGCGAGTGGCAGGTGGGCCGGTCGCTCTAGTCGCTTCAGATTTAGTTATCGCACCGGCAGCGCTGGCTCCGATCACCGCCGACCCCTTTGCCGGTACCGCCTTATTGGTGCAAGAGGTGCCTGGATCTGGTGACGTACGGGTGCGGCACCACCTAGTAAATAGCGTTGGGAGTTCACATCATCGGGTAACCGCGCCAGACCATCAGTTCATCGGCGCACTGGCGGTAGCTGCGGCAGATGCGCAGGTGGTTGCTCAGGCGATTGAGGCCATGGCTGATGCTGCGGCAACTGGTGGATTGGGTGACCCAGCCCACTTAGCCATGGATCCGGTGCAACTTGTTGCCGTTGCCATGGTGCGTTCAGGGGTCAGTTGCCGTGCCATTGAACTAGTAGATGTGCCGTGGTTCCGAGGCTCGATTGATTTCGCGGCTGCTGAGCGCGCGGTGGCAACCGTGAGCGATGAGCGCATTGCACAACTGCAGGCCAACCGCATCGATGATGGCTTCTATTCGACTTTCGTGGTTCGTAGACTTTCCAAACCACTAACCCGCCTTGCGATTAGAACGGGTCTCAGCCCAAATTTGATAACCGTCATCTCGTTAGTCGTAGGGCTGGGTGCAGCCGCTGGTTTCGCCCTGGGCTACCGGTGGCCGGTGGTAATCGGGGCGGTTTTGCTTCAGGTGAGTTTGGTTATTGACTGCGTTGATGGCGAGGTGGCGCGGGCGACCCGCAAGTTCTCGGCATTAGGTGCCTGGCTTGATGCTTCGACCGACCGGGTTAAGGAGTATCTGGCCTATGCGGGTTTAGCGGCTGGTGCGATGGTCTTAGGCAGCGATATGTGGCCGGTAGCCCTAATTTTAATGGTGTTGCAAACCACCAGGCATATGACCGACTACGACTTCTCTCGCGTGCAACGAATGCGCGAGGCGAAGGTAGAACCGCGGGATGTGGCTGATCCCGATGATGGTGCTTCGGGCGGTGCCGGTGGGTGGTCACCCGGTGACCGATCAATAAGTGGCGCGATGGAGCTATCGACGCGATTGAATCGGCGTTCGGCAATTCGTTGGTTCAAGCGGGCAATTCACCTGCCGATCGGTGAACGGTGGCTGATCATCAGTGTGGTAGCCGCACTATTTGGACCTAAGTGGGCGTTACTGGTGCTGTTGGTCGCCGTGTTACTTGCCCTTGCCTATGTCACAACTGGGCGCCTGCTCCGCACTATGACTTGGCAGGGTAAAGCTCCGGTAGCCGCGGGATTACTTCTCGGGCGGCAGTTCGATGGTGGTCCGGTGATTGCGATTTTCAAGGTAATTTTGCCGACCGCAACCCGCGAACGCATTTGGCTGGCACCATCGGTTTGGGCGATCCCAGCGCTAATTCGCTTATTCGAACTCGGCCTCGTTACGGCTCTAGTTTTAGTTTGGCAGCCAACTTTGGTGGTGTTTGCTTTTTGGTGGGTTGCGGTGGTCACTTTCCACCACTACGACGTGCTTTACCGAGCGTTGCAGGGCTACGCAACGCCAAGGTGGCTAACCTGGCTTGGCTTGGGTTGGGATGGTCGCACTATTTTGGTGCTAGTCGCATTTTTTTTGGGCGTGTCTATATTTGGGAGCACCTTGGGTATCGGTGCGGGAGTTGGGGCGCTGCTCTTTGTGGTCGTAGCCTCAGGGCATTGGTTGGTAACTCAAAATCGAGCCACGAGCACCAGGAAGGACGCCGCTAAGTGATTGAACGTCCTGCACGTCCGACGGTGGCAGAGGTTCGCGAAGTGGGTCAACCGCCCTCGGTACGTGGTCGAGCCAATTCAGAGCACTGGGTTGCCGATGTGTATTTGCGGGCCATCTCGCCGTACCTGACGCGCTTGCTACTTCGCACCTCAATAAGTGCCAATCAGGTGACCTGGCTGATGATCGCATCAGGTGTGTCAGCCGCACTTGCGCTCTTGATCCCGGGGTTACCCGGTGCGGTGCTCGCTGTATTTATGGGGCAGTTGCAGATGCTCTTGGATTGTTGTGATGGTGAAGTCGCGCGTTGGCGCCAGACGTCATCACCTAAAGGAGTGTTCCTGGACCGAGTTGGGCATTACACCACCGAGGGTCTGATCCCGATTGCATTAGGGCTGCGTGCGGCTGGATTTCCGAACCCGGGCTGGCTGGACAGTATCTGGCCGCTATTGGGTGCACTGCTGGCGGTAATAATTCTTTATAACAAAGCTCTAAATGACATGGTTCATGTTTCGCGGGCCTATAACAACATGCCCAGACTCGAAGACAAGGTGACGGTTGGCATCCCGCAATCAAGTGGCCTCCGGAACTTGAGATCGCTGGTGCGGTTCCTTCCGTTCCAGCGCGCGTATCACTCGGTTGAGTTGACGATATTGACGCTGATCGCTGCAGTAGTTGATGTATTCGTGGGCGGTCTTGGAGCCACCCGGGTACTTGTTGCTGCGTTGGTTATCTTGGGCCTCGTCACGATCGTTGGCCACCTGCTTTCAATCCTGTCATCGAACAAGCTGAAGTGATACGTGGCAACTAATTCCGTCGAGGCGCCGCACTTCGCGGTGGTGATATTGACGATGGGCAAGCGGCCGGCGGATCTGCGACGTGCCATTGAATCCGTACTTGCTCAGCGAGGCGTCAGCGTCGACGTCGTTGTTGTCGGTAATGGTTGGCAACCGGTTGATCTACCTGCTGGCGTAAAAGCATGTCACCTTCTGGAGAATATGGGTATTCCAGCCGGCCGCAATGCGGGTGTGCCCTTGGTCTTCGGTGAGTTGCTGTTCTTTCTTGACGATGACGCGTCGCTGCCTGACCAAATGTTCTTGCAAGTGGTGGCCGATCGCTTCGCGGGTGACGTGAGCCTCGGCCTAATCCAGCCACGCGTTGTTGACCCAACAGGTTTACCGGCCCCGCGCCGTTGGGTACCAAGACTTCGTGTCGGTGACCCCGGCGTACCAAGTCCGGCGACCGCACTTTGGGAGGGTGCGGTGGCTATTAGGCGATCGCTGTTCGAAGCAATAGGTGGTTGGCCCGACGAGTTCTTCTACGCCCATGAAGGCATTGACGTGGTGTGGCGGGTGTGGGATGAAGGTTTCGTTCCGTGGTACGCCGCGGACTTGATCGTTAACCACCCGGTCATTGATCCAGCCCGCCACGAGGTGTATTACCGAATGAATGCGCGCAATCGCGTTTGGTTGGCGCGGCGCAATCTGCCGGTCGTGCTCGAGCCGTTTTATATCGGTACCTGGGTGGGTTTGACGGTAGCCCGAGTCCACGACCGATCCGCGCTTAAAGCCTGGTTCGGGGGGTTAGGCGAGGGGCTGCGCGTCAAGCCGGCCGGGCGCCGGCCGATGAAATGGCGCACGGTCTGGGCCATGACCAAAGCCGGGCGCCCACCGGTGATCTAACACCTACCCCAAGGGGCATGGTCACTTGTCACTCGGCGCAGAATGATTCATCCCCGGTGTTGATATTGGCGGTCTTATCCTCGGTGATATCTAATACTTCAACCGGCATGATCGCGGTGAAATCACTGCCGATTATCAAAGTCATAGTTTGACCCGATTTCTTGACGGACTCACCGGTTGCTTCAGCGGCAGCGATAAGAGTTTTGGCGGATACATCCCAGCGTGGGTCGTACTGCACCGTGGTGATTATCACGGTACTTGTGTCGGCGTTCCCGACTTCGCCGATCCTGAAACCTTGTGCACTTAGTTGCTTAGCAACTTTCTTGGCCATGCCCTTAGTGGTCGTACCGTTGAGCACATTGACACGGATCATTTCGGGGCGCACTTTAAGAATTGTTTCTCCCGAGCCACCATTTGGTGGCCACGGGGTGTCATTGGCTATGGCATCCCAGATAGGAGCACCTTTCTTCTTGCTGGCTAGCACGGTGGCCCCATCGCCACTTGGGTACCAAGGCATAGTCACGAAGGTGATGTTGTTGGGTTTTAGGTCTTTCATACTCAGCGCTAGGTCCTGAAGGTTTTGGATATCGGCCAGCTGCGGGTCAGCTGTCAGCGATTGGGTTGCCGCATCAAGAATGCTGAGCATGGTGGCCGGGTTAAGTAACGTGCCACTTGATAGGACCGAGCGAACTAGGGAAGACAAGAAGGCCTGTTGGCGGCGGATTCGTGAAGTATCCGAGCCGTCACCAAGAGTGTGGCGGGCACGGACAAAGGCCAAGGCTTCCTCGCCCTGCACAACGTGCTTTCCTTTGGTCAGCACTAGCCCGCTCAGTGGATCGTTCACGGCTTCGCGAACGCAGATCTCGACTCCACCTACTGCATCGACAATACGTTTGAAGCCGCCAAAATCAACGAGCATGAAATTGTTTAAGTCCAGCCCGGTCAGTTCTTCAACGGCTTTGATCGTGCAGCCCGGGCCGCCCAGTTGGATAGCTTCGTTGAAGCGCCCTTGGTAGCCGCCTTTGGTTTGGCCGTCCTTCTTGCATTTTGGCAGAGTAATCAAAGTATCGCGGGGGATGCTGACGGCGATCGCCGACTTTCGATCGGCACTGACATGTAACAAGATGGTGGTGTCGGAGCGCTGCCCGGTTATTTCGGTCGCTTTTCCGTAACCACGGTTATCTTTACCCTGCCGAGTATCGCTGCCCATCAGCAGCACATTGAGGGGAGCGTAGGTGCCGGTGGCTTCGTCCACCGCCGCAATGGGCTCAGGGGCCTGGCTGGGGGATCCAACTTGCTCTGAAACATCTACCGCGGTGATATTGCCTTCAAGGCGACCCAACAGCAGATTAACCCCGGCGCCGACCAAAGTGGCCCCCAAAATGGCAGCAGCCAGCACCATGGTCAGGACACGGGTCCAGCGGCCGGGTCGTGCAGCCTGCGACATCTTGGTGGAAGCCTTCCTTGGGGGTGTCTCATCGTAAACGGGCACTGCCCCCTAAGCGCGCAACGCTTGGACGCACCCAGCCGGCGCGCCGTTCCCGCGGCCCGGTTGGTAGCTGTTACTCCTGGGGCATGTGAGGATAGAGGGATGGTGGCTTCCCCTTCACTCCGCCTAGTGGCTGGGCTCACCGCCGCGCTGCTCGCGGGCTCGCTGCTCGCCAGCCCAAGTGCCCAGGGGGCTGAAGTTCCGGCCGCTTTCGCCCTCGTGGGCAGTGGTTGGGGTCATGGCGTGGGTCTTTCCCAGTGGGGGGCCTTTGGAATGGCCAACGAGGGGATGGACGCCACCGCCATCGTCTCGCATTATTTTGCAAATACTGAGGTCACCTCTACCCAAGATGACATGGATATTTTAGTTGGTGTGCTGATTCAAGTGCCGGGGGCGCAGGTGCGCAGTGAGGTCCTTGAAGCCGGGGGCGGTGCCGTTGAAGTCACCGTAGGGGAGAGCGTCGTGGTTGGTGGGCCGGCGGATATTTTCAGTTTCACCCCGGGAGAGGGCTCCGTCAGCGTGCAACGCACGGTAGCTGGAGTGGTGACCGACCTCGGTAGTGCGACCAGTGCGACGGTGCGTTGGGCGGGCACCAGAACCCCGGGCACCGCAACCGGCGCAGCAACTTTGTTGAATGTGACCGGACCAAAAGCCCGTTTCAACACCCCGGGGCATCGATATCGCTACGGATATTTCGACATGGTTTCGGTTTCCACTTCAGGTGGCCCGCGACTTAATGTCGTTAACAGTGTGCGGGTGCACGATGAATATCTTTACGGTATCTCTGAGGTTCCCAATTCATGGCCGGCTGCGGCGCTGCAGGCGCAAGTAATCGCGGCTCGTTCTTACGCATTGTCGAAGGTAAAACACGGGGTACGTAGACCGTGTGCTTGCAATCTTGATGATGGTGATGGCCCATATTCTGATCAATTCTTCACCGGATGGGGTAAAGCCAGCAGTGCAATGGCCAACTTATGGGTTGATGCAGTGAACGCCACTCACACGAGTGACACCACCGCACTTGCCGTGCTGTACGCCGGTGTTCCGATTAGTGCTTTCTACACTTCATCAACCGGTGGGATGACTCAGGCGAGCAAAGATGCTTGGGGTGGCGCATTGCCATTCGCGGTAAGTGTTGATGACCATTGGTCACTGATTCCGCAAAATCGAAACGCTTCGTGGACGGTCAATGTGCCGCAGGCGCGCATGGCCGCAGTTTTTGGGCTAGCCGACGTGGGGGCGCTGAGTATCACCGAGCGCTATGTGTCAGGAGCCGTGAAGAAGATACGTGCGACCAGCTCTGACGGAACGGCCAAAGACATCAGCGGCACCGCATTACTTGCGCGGTTGAAGCTCAAGTCACCGTATGTGATTTCCGTTAATGGTGAGGTCGGTGTACCGGTGACGGTTCCGGCCGTTGCTGGGGCAACAGCGCCGATTACCGTCTCGCTGAATATCGGCCCAACTTTGACACCCAAGGAGGGCTCATCGTTGAATTTCCGGGGCCAGGTGGCCCCGGCAACGGCCGGGATCGAAGTTGATCGGCAGATGCTGGTAGATGGCGCATGGAAAACAGTTGCTACGAAGACGACCAAAGCAAATGGTTCGTATTCGTTCAAGGTGAAAAAGGCGGTACCAGCGGGGGCCGTTTATAGCTACCGGATCGTGGTTGTGCAAAATGGTGCGGTGGTCGCACAAAGCGCCGAAAGCGTTGTCACGGTCCTGCCAAAAAAGTAGTGACCCCCTCTTGAGCAATAACCGATTGCCGATCAATAGGTCCATCAATAAGCACCACGGAGCCAACTCCAAGTAGTGGCACAAGTGGGGGGAGCAGCCACCCGTCAAGCTCGTTCGTTGGTGGCATCGAAATCAGTAGGCGATCACTCGGGCCAAGCCCCAATTGCGCTATGCGGTTACTAGCCAGGGTGAGCAATTCCGAGATGCAGTACTCCTGACCACTGAGGTGCAGCGCCTGGTCGGCACCTGAAACTGCTTGCGCGTAGAAAGAATCTGGTTGCAGTCGGATTACCGATGCAGCATCAGTGCAGCCGCTTGGTAGATCAACTATCGGCAGGCCGAATGGGTGAAGTGACACCACCACCGGTTCGGCGCACCCGGCTTCGATCACCTTCGAGATTTCATCGGGGCCGCAGACCGTTAAGGCGGCGGTTGCCGGCGCGCCCTCGATGTCAAGGCTTATCCCTTGGCACCATGCGGCCAAGGACCAAACACTGCGTTGCCAATGCCAGGGCAAATAGGCGGCAATTCGATCACCGGGTTCAAGGGACCACTCATCGCGCAGGGCACCAGCGAGTTTTGCTGCGGAGTTTTCGAGGGACGACGATGAAAGTTCGGTCCTAGCAGCACCGATAAAGGTGATCGCAGGTGCCGCTCCAAAATTGCGCCGCCGCTTGGTCAGTAGATCCCATACTGGATTGGCCACCTGATCAACTTACTCATGGGTCTGTGGCACGCTAGCGCCGTGACCGAAGCCGTGTTGTTGGTCGGGGGGCAAGGCACCCGACTGCGCCCATTAACTATCAACACCCCAAAACCCATGCTCCCGGTGGCGGGAGTGCCTTTCACGGTGCACCAGATCACCCGAGCCCGCGATGCTGGGGTAACGCGAATCGTGCTTGCGACTTCCTATCGCGCTGAAGTGTTCCGTGAGTTCATCGATGGCGCCGATCTGGGCATCGAGATCGTGATCGCCACCGAGGATGCACCTTTGGGCACCGGTGGTGCGATTCGGCACGCCCTGCCGCATCTACAAAGTGGGCCTGATGCACCCGTCCTAGTTTTCAATGGCGATGTGCTGTCCGGCCTAGATATCGAGGGGCTGGTTAACCACCATATTGCTGGCAACGCCGATGCGACTTTGTATTTGACCCCTGTTGCCGACCCGCGCGCATTTGGGCTGGTACCTACTGATGCTGCTGGCCGGGTGACGCAATTCCTAGAAAAACCGCAGACCCTGGAAGAAATTGTTACCGATCAAATAAACGCAGGCTGTTATGTATTTCGCCGCAGCGTGATTGATGCAATCCCCGCTGGTCGACCGGTATCGGTGGAACGCGAAACATTCCCCGGGTTGCTCGCAGCGAACGCTTTAGTGCTGGGGGTTGTCGATCATGGGTACTGGTTGGATCTAGGTACCCCGATGGCCTTTGTCCAGGGCTCCAGTGATCTGGTGTTAGGTAAGGCGCCATCACCTGCGGTCTTGAAGCCGGGTCCCTATCTAGTCCTCGCTGAAGCCGAAGTCGCCAGCGGTGCGGTTTTGACCGGCGGGTCAGCGATTGGCCGGCGCGCGCAGATTTCAACCGATGTCGTAATCGATGGCTCCGTGGTTTTTGACGATGCCCGCATCGGCGCTGGAGCGCACATCACCGGCAGCATTATTGGCGCTGGTGCAACGATTGGCGCAAGCTGCGTAATCGATGGAGCGGTGATAGGTGATGGCGCGAACATCGGAGCTGGCAATGAGTTGCTCGCGGGGGTGCGCATCTGGCCGGGTATGCGAATCGAAGCCGGGGCGGTGCGGTTTTCCAGCGACGGCTAATTAAGTTTCGGGATCATGAAAGCTTCTGGTGTGCGCACATCGCGAGCCTTCGGTTTGGTTGCTGGATAGCCGATTGCAATTGCGCCAAGGGGTTGGTAGCTGGCCGGTAACTGCAGCACTGCATTGACTACATCCGCGCAGAACATGGTTGAGGAAATCCACGCTGATCCGACATCCTCGGCGGCCAAGGTGATCATCAGGTTCTGAACAGCAGCACCACCAGCGACCATGAACATATCGCGTTCAGCGCTCGTGCGCACCTCATCGGGGTATTGGTGCGCGCCTGCACCTAGATCGATAAAGGCAAGCACCAGAACCGGCGCGCTATACAAGATATCGCCTCGCGCTATTCGCTTGCTGATCGAATCCTCAGCAACTGAATCGGTGCTTTGCAAATCGGCGATCCAGCGCTCGCGCAGCGCGGTCAGCAGGGTTTGGCGGATCGGCTCATTGCGAAGTGCAAGGAAGCGCCACGGAGTGGTGTGGTGTGGAGCGGGCGCGGTAATGGCGGCGGCGATGGCGCGGGCTATTAAGTCTTCAGGAATTGGCGTGTCACTGAAATCACGTACGGTGCGCCGGTTCATGGCCGCGGTGGCCCGCCCTTGCTGAATGGCTTCTGCGGTACCAAGGGGGAATAAGTCCTCATCCAAAGGGCGAACGATGACACTGGCTCCGGGCCCGAATTCAGTCGTTACATAGTCACCCATCCCGCGGACAACGGCGACCGGGCTGCCATCGATCTTGCCTTTAACGAGGTCGGCCGCGGCAGCGATTTCGTCGGCGATCGCGATATTGGTTAATTCCAAAGTGTGGCCGAACCCATCGATACGCCCGGTGTGATCATCCAGCACAGTGATGCCAGCCGCGCCAATCGCGACATCGGTAACACCAAGTCGCCAAGGCCGTCCCATGGTGTCGGTGATGATCACTCCTAGGCGCCTGCCGGTCGTGTCTCGAAGTTGAGTTAGGAGCTCACGAGCCGATGCATCCGGATCAATTGGTAGTAGTACCACTTGGCCTTTTTCAACATTGCTGGCATCAACGCCCGCTGCTGCCATTACCAGCCCATGTTGGGTTTGCACAATCTTGGTGGTACCGCGGGGGGTAACTTTCGTTGCGACAATCCTTACCGTTTCACTGTCAATGGCAGCATCGCGAGACTGGGCAATGATGATGCGTCCTTCGGCTTTAGCGACGATTTTGCTGGTCACAACGACGATGTCACCATCTGAAAATCCGGTGGATCCGTCAGGCCAGGAGATTTCGGTTGCGTTTATAAGCGCTGCGAGATCATGGCCCGGTGCGACCGGCCCAATCCCCAAAACGGTGGTGATTTGCAGTTCTGGTTTCGACTTTCCCATGTCAGGAGTTAACCGCCTGCATGCATTCGGCAGCCATCTGGGCGGTCGCGGCAACGTCGGTCATAAGTAGTGGGACTGCCCGGCATGAAATACCTAGGGCGGAAACTTGATCAACAACATCAGCATCAAGTTCATCCACTAGCCACGCGTCAATTAAGCCACCTTCGCTGCGTGCACCGTAATGTGCTGCGACTGCCGCCGCGGAAGTCTCGACGCCGATTGCCTGTAAGCAAGAGTCCGCCATACCGCGAACAGGGGCTCCACCTACGATGGGGGAGACTCCAATGACTGGCGCTGGGGCCGAACGGATTGCTGCTGCGATGCCCGAAACCGCCAAAATAGTGCCAATTGAAACCACCGGATTACTGGGTGGGAAAATTATCAAGTCTGCATTTTCGATCGCATCGATCACTCCAGGGGCTGGCTTGGCGGTATCAATACCGATGATCGCGAATGAATGCGCGGGTAGCGCGGCACGGTATTTTATCCACCATTCTTGGAAGTGAATCGCGATTTGCATCGGGCGACCGCTTTCGTCCTTAGCTCCGCTTGGATCATCGACGATGACGTGGGTTTCGGCGCGGTCATCACTCATCGGTAGCAAAGCTACGCCGGGCTTCCAGCGCGCGCATAGCGCCTTGGTTACTTCGGACAATGAATAGCCGGCAGCAAGTGATGCCGTGCGAACGAGGTGGGTGGCAATGTCCTTGTCACCAAGGCCAAACCAGCTCGGTTCGACACCATAGCTCGCAAGTTCGGCTTTTGCTGTGAAAGTTTCACCCTCGCGTCCCCAACCGCGTTCTGCGCTGATGCCCCCGCCGAGGGTGTACATGACGGTGTCGAGGTCTGGGCACACGCGCAGGCCATGGACCCAAATATCGTCACCGGTGTTTCCAATAACGGTCACTTCGGCGGTGGTGCCGCCGGACCCATCTGGGTGCGTGGTTGCTAGCTGGGTTAGTAGCCCCCGGATAAACCTTGAGCCGCCAATACCTCCGGCCAGTGCCGTAATGCGCATGTAAGCATCCTTTCAGGCGCAACTGGTAGGTAGTACAACTGGCACGGTGCTGGCCAGTCACGTCCCCGGGCGAGGGGCAAATAGCGGTATTTTCGAAGAAATTGGTCCTTTTGGCCGAATTTTGGTATTTTACCGACCGATATGTCGGAATTTGACTTGACTTATGTAAATGACACCAGTGTAATACTCCTCATCACCTGCAATCGGTGACGCAGAAAAGGAAACGCAACTAAGCAAGTCGAGGAGGTCCTTCGCGTGACTGACATGGTGTTAGTGCCACTGTCTGACGCAGAAGAGTTGGCGTGGCAAGGTCACGCGCTGTGCGCGCAGACCGACCCGGAGGCTTTTTTCCCGGAAAAGGGCGGCAGCACTCGCGAGGCCAAGAAAGTCTGCCTTTCATGTGAGGTGCGGGTTGAGTGCTTGGAGTATGCCCTCTCCCAAGACGAGCGTTTTGGCATCTGGGGCGGGCTCTCGGAGCGGGAGCGCCGGCGCTTAAAGAAGCGGACCGTCTAGCCGCTTGGCGATTTGCGGGAATTAGCACAAATCTGCAGCCGGTTACAGTGGTTAGGTGGCGGGCCCGATGGAAGATGACCAGCTAGCTGTTGAAGTCCCCAGCGATGAGTTGACCACCGAGTGGTTCAGTCGGGAAGACGAATTCGAAATTACAGCCGCACCCCTTATGCTTCGTCGGTACCACCATGTCACCGCTGTACTTGTTAGCCACGACGGCGCTGTCTGGCTGCCAGCAGCGCTCACCACCTTGGCCGGCCAGACCCGACCTCCAGATGCCGTTGTTGGTGTCGACACGGGGTCTACCGATGGCAGTTTGGGTCAACTCAGATCCGCATTTGGCGCTGATCGGGTTGTGGCAGGTGACTCAAACCTGGGCTTTGGTGATGCGGTACGTGCCGGTGTCGCGCAGGTTGGTCGGGTGCAGGTGGCCCCAAGTGCAGATCCGGTCGAGGAACTTGTTGAATGGCTCTGGTTGTTGCATGATGACAGTGCCGCGGATCCCGCCTGTTTGGAAGCTTTGCTAAATACCGCCGATGACTTTCCGAGCGCTTCAATCCTGGGTCCAAAAATCCTTGGCTGGCACGACCGCCGACTGTTACTCGAAGTTGGCGTCAGCATCACAAGTTCAGGTCGCCGCTACACCGGCCTAGAGCGCCGCGAGCATGATCAAGGCCAGCACGACGGTGTGCGTGATGTGCTGGCCGTCAGTTCGGCTGGCATGTTGGTGCGACGCGAGGTTTGGCAGCATCTCGATGGCTTTGATCGCGCGTTGCCGCTATTTCGAGACGATGTTGATTTTTGCTGGCGTGCGCACCTAGCTGGTGAGCGGGTGCTAATTGCGACCGATGCCGTGCTGCACCATCGTGAAGCTGCTGCGCACGGGCGCCGCGCTGATGACTCGGCTCCGCGCCCACACCGCATTGATCGTGAAGCCTCAGTTCACGTTTTGCTCGCGCATACCTCCGCGGTGGCCGGGCCGTTCCTCGCATTGCGCTTACTGATCGTCAGTGCGGTGCGCTCAATCGCGTATCTGCTCGGCAAAGATTTTGATGCCGCTCGTGATGAAGTCGGCGCGGTTCTTGATGTCGCTTTACATCCGGCCCGGCTCCACGCCTCTAGGCGGCTAAGTTCCAAAACAGCGTCCGAGCCCTATTCGGTTATTCGATCACTACGACCAAGTATTTGGGCACAAGCTCGCCAAGGCCTTGAGCTCGTGGCCGGTATTGCAACCACCAGTAGTACCACTTTGAGTGCTTCGGTTAGTGCGATCGATTCGGGTCCGATTGATGATGATTCAGCCTATTTGGATTCAGTAGGCCCCGGCTGGATCCGACGGGCGTTGGTTAGGCCAAGTGTCTTTTTCATCTCGGTGCTGACACTCTTCGCGCTGATTGCGATGCGCACTTTGTGGTGGGGCGACGGGGTACTTCAAGGAGGTGCGCTCTTACCGAGTTTGCCGGGGGCTAGTGATCTTTGGGGTTCCTACAGCGAGGCTTGGCACAATATTGGCCCCGGGTCCGCAGTCCCGGCGGCTCCGTATCTGATGTTGATATTCGGGCTCGCGTTTTTACTGCTAGGCAAAGCGCAACTGGCTGTCACGGTGATCGTGGTTCTCGGGGTGCCACTTGCTGCCTGGAGTATGTATTTCGCGACGCGTGGTCTGGTGTCTGGTCGGGCGGTTCGCATCTGGGCGGGTGCGGCGTACGCGTTAATACCGGCGGTGACGGGCGCGCTGTCAAGCGGCCGCATTGGCACCGTAATGGCTGCGATTTTGTTGCCATTTGTGGCCCGGTCCTTTGTTCGTATTGTTGGCAGGCGCGGTACCTTCCGGCGCGCTGCAGGTACCGCCTTGCTGCTGGCGGCATTGGCAGCGGTGCTGCCGTTTACTTGGCTCCTCGCATTTGCCCAAGCCGTTGCATTTAGCGTGCTTCTCATTGCCCGCAAGGGCGAAAGTGCATGGCCGGTAATTCGCCGATTGACACTTGCCGTGTTCGCGCCGATTGCGTTGCTGCTCCCTTGGTCCATTGGGCTGTTCACACATCCGGCCAAATTCCTTCTGCAGCCCGGTATTGAAAGTGTCTCTATTAGCGACCCAACTGTGAATTCCATTGACGTTTTTTTGCTACACCCCGGTGGCGCTGGCATGACACCCCTTTGGGTTACGTTCGGGATTCTCGTCGCGGGGTTCGCCGCGCTGCTTCGCCGAAATCGAGTCGCCTACATCTTGGCATGCTGGGTACTCGCTGGGGGTGCGTTACTCATCGGGGTGCTTCAGACGGTTATCTCGGTGACCCCGATTGATTCAGTCACGGCCATTCGTACCTGGCCAGGTGGTGCAACATTGGTATTCAGCGCGGCATTGATCCTGGCTGCGAGTATTGCAACCGATGGACTTCGTGAGCGGATGGTTGGGGTCAGTTTTAATATCGATCAACCCTTCATCGTCTTTGCCGTCGTGGTCGCGGTCTTTGCTCCGGTGCTCTCGGCGGGCTACTGGTTCTCGGCTGCTGCTGGTCAGTTGCACAAGGCGCCACTTGCCGCGGTGCCGGCATTTGTCGAAGCCGACGCCCTTGGCGGGCAGGCGCCGCGAACTTTGGTGTTAGGCCAAGATCGTGATGGCGCGGTGCAATACACCCTCGTTAACGGTGCAGGGCCGACGCTTGGCTCGGCAGACGCTGGCCCTCCGGGTGCGGTCTGGGCGGCCTTCGACCCGTTGGTCGCCGGCCTAGCATCGGGCCGCGGGGGTGATGAGGTTGCCGGGCTTGCCGGCTACGGGGTGCGCTATGTGCTCTTGGCGGCCGGCACCTCAAAAGCGTTAATCCCAACTTTGGATAGTGAGCCTGGGCTACGGCGCCTATCAAGTGCCAGTGGTGAAGTCCTTTGGCGTATTGCGGGAGTAACTTCGCGGGCACGGTTAGCCGATGGTGCGACGCAATCGGCATTGGATGTCGTGGTCGCGCCAGTTGGTGCTGCTTGGGTTGGCATCGATCCGTATTTAGACCAGTTGATTCCTGCCGGGCCGGTGGATCGTGAACTTGTTGTTGGGGCAGTAGCGGAGCCCGGTTGGCAGGCAACCGTAATTGGGCCTGATGGCACGGTGCAGCAAGTTCTCGCGGCGAAGGTACCAACCGGTCAACTTTCTTGGTCGCAGGGTTTCAGCGCTCCTGCAAGTAGTAGCCGGGTGGTAATTTCCTTCGATCAAGGCCAGCGGACACGTTGGCTCTGGTTGCAGTTAATAGTCTTATTCGTGCTGGTGGTGCTTGCACTGCCATCGCGTCAACGCCGTGACCCAGACCCAGATGATGATATCGGCGAAGATTCAGGCATTGCTCCTGAACCTGCATCGGGCCAGCAGGCTAGAGCGGTAACTGCATCGAATGTGGTGATCCGATGACTAGGTTGAGCTCGGCCCGCATGCTGATGGTTGTCATTTTTATCACTGCTTTGGTAATTGCCGGTGGATGGTTTATACAACTACGCACAACGGTAACTGAGCCGGTACCACTTGCGATCGAGCCCATCGGCTCATCGATACTAATTTGCCCCGAGCCGGGCGCAAATGCCGAACTTGGTGTTCGTGTCACGGCAGCGGTGGTACCCGGCCAACCCGGTCAGGACACCGGTTCAGGTAGCGCGCGACTAGAGACTTTGCCCGGTAAAACATCTGCTGAAGCTGTGATTGTCGGCCCAGGAGGGCAGGTGCAAATTGATGCTTTCGGCGAGAAACTGCCACCGATTAGAGCGGTGGCGGTGGGCTCGTACGCACCCGGCTTTATCGCCGACCAGTGGGGGCGTGATCCGCGTGGCACCGGTCGCGGTTTAGCGAGTACCGCATGTGCACCAGCCGCATCAGAATTCTGGTTCGTAGGTGGTGGTTCGGTAGCTGGACGGCAAACCCGGGTAGTGCTCGTTAATCCAGATGAAAACGCGGCGGTCGTTGATGTCTTGATCTACGGTACCGGCGGCTTACTCGATGCACCGGGCGGGCGCGGTTTAGTGGTTCCACCTAATTCACGCCTTGTGGTGCGTCTAGATGCACTCACCCCAGGTGAGAAGAGCACGGCATTTCATGTGATCGCCCGCACCGGGCGCATTGGTGCTGCAATCGACGATCAGCAAATGTCTGGGCTGCAATCGGTTGGTGCGGACTGGATTTCACCCGCAGCGGTGCCGGCCACCATGGTGTATGTGCCCGGTGTGCTTCCGGGTAAAGGTGCCAGAGTGCTTTCGGTAGTGGCCCCCGGAGACGAAGATGCGGTGGTCAAGATTCGCGTCATCTCGCCAATCGGCACTTTCGCCCCGGCCGAGCGCGACAGCGTCAAAGTGCCAGCCGGCACAGTTATCAGTGTTGATATGTCATCGGTTACCGGTGAGCAACCGGTAACTTTTGAGTTAACATCGGACCAGCCGATTGTTGCGGGTATGCGGCAGTTCTTTGGCGGGAAGAACCAGCAAGACGATACGTCATTTACTTCCGGGGCGCAGCCCTTTGAAGGCCCAGCCGCGGTCAGCGGGCTCCCGGTCAGAACTGCCACCGATGTGCGTTTGGCGATTACGGCACCAGTTGGAGCGGTGAGTGTTGACATCGTCTTATTGCCTTATCGCGGCCGCAAGGAGGTGGCCGTGGTCACTGCACCGCTTCGCGTCAATGTTCCTGCCGGTGAAGTAAAATTCATCCTGCTCAGGCCACCTGCCGGGATTGATTGGTTCACCGCGGTGGTGACACCCACGGGTGACTCGGGCCCAATCTTGCTGGCCCACCGGGTGCGGGAGCGTTCGCGTTATGGTGATTTGATCACCGGTTATCCGTGGGCGCCGCTTCGCACCGAGGTCACGGTACCGGCCGCCGAACAGGACTCAGGCGTCACGGTGCGCTGAGCACTTATTGGTTTGTGCCCTTCTGGTTCGGCGCGCCGCGCGAAAACGGGGTGCGGACCGGGCTACGTTGCCGTCGTGGGTCGTCGTAGATGTTCCAAGCCGTCATGTAATGGTGCGGCGGCTTCGACCCTTACCTATGTCTATGCCGACTCAACGGCGGTGCTCGGCCCGCTGGCGACATACGCGGAGCCGCATTGCTATGACCTTTGCCAGATGCATAGTGAGCGCATGACGGCACCTATTGGCTGGGAGATCGTCAGGATCACTCCTGACCTTGATGCCCTGAAACCAACAAGTGATGATCTTGAGGCGTTGGCGAATGCGGTCCGTGAAGCGGCACGGCCCAGGTATCAACCAGATGCAGAGCTGGCACCGCTGCCTACCGGGTCGGTTGAAGTCGCCCGTCGTGGGCACCTGCGGATGTTGACCAGTGTTGACTTGCCAAAGGTGCAATACGATCAACTCTTTGATGAGGATTTTGAACCGCGGTAGCAGCGATGTGGCTAAGGGTTGCACTTAGATAGCCTGAGCACATGAGCCGCTCGGACGCAAAGACCCTAGATTCACTCAACCTCGACGCTGTTATTAAGGCTTATGACGTCAGGGGGGTTTATCCGGAGCAACTTGATGTGAATCTGGCCCATGCGGTGGGTGCGGCTTTCGTGCGAGTGGTGGGTGCTGCGGCTCGCGATGGTGGGCCCGGTGCTATTGCGATCGGTCACGATATGCGCCCATCGGGCCCAGACTTGGTGGCAGGATTTGCTGAGGGGGTTCGGGAACAAGGTTGCGATGTCATCCAAATCGGTTTAGCTAGCACCGATGGTCTCTACTACGCATCAGGTGCACTGGGTATCCCCGGGGCCATGTTCACGGCAAGCCACAACCCCGCGAAATACAACGGCATCAAACTTTGCCGTGCGGGTGCGGCCCCTGTTGGCCAAGATACCGGCCTCAGAGATATTCGCCTACTCGTCGAAAACGGGGTACCCGCATTTGACGGTCCGATGGGACAGTTGCGCGAACAGGATCTATTAGTTGACTACGCAATCTTCCTGCGAAATCTGGTAGATGTTTCTGGCATACGCCCGCTGCGGGTAGTTGTTGATGCCGGTAATGGCATGGGCGGCTACACCGTACCTGCGGTCCTCGGGGAGGCTGCTGGCTTGCCACCGCTGCCCCTAGCCATAGATGAGTTGTTCTTTGAGCTTGATGGCTCGTTCCCAAATCACGAGGCCAACCCGATTGATCCAGCGAATTTACTTGACCTGCAAAAACGGGTCCGCGAGGTCGGGGCCGATCTTGGATTGGCTTTTGATGGTGATGCGGACCGGTGTTTTGTTGTCGACGAGCTCGGCGAAATCGTCAGCCCGTCGACTCTGACCGCTTTGATTGCGGCTCGAGAACTAGCGAAGCATCCAGGATCGATGATTATTCACAACTTGATCACCTCCAAGGCCGTACCTGAAGTGGTTATTGAGTGTGGGGGCACTCCAGTGCGCACCCGGGTGGGCCACTCTTTCATCAAGGCGACCATGGCCGAGACAAATGCGGTATTCGGCGGTGAACATTCGGGGCACTTCTACTTTCGGGATTTCTGGCGGGCCGATTCGGGGATGCTGGCGGCGCTATACGCGATCGCAGCCCTCGGTGAAACCCCGGCCGGCACCACTATGTCGAGCCTGCTCAAGTCCTATGACAGATATGCGAATAGTGGTGAAATCAACACTGAGGTAGCAGATCAGGCGGCGGCAACTTTGGCCATTCGTGAGGCTTTCGGTAATGCCGCGGGTGTAGTTACCGATGACCTTGATGGTCTCACGATTACCACTCCCACTTGGTGGCTCAATGTGCGGCCGAGCAATACTGAGCCGCTGCTTCGATTAAATGTTGAAGCAGATGAGGTGGCCGTGATGGAGCAGGTCCGAGATGATGTACTCGCTCTGATGCGAGGGGGAGTGGCATGACAAGCGGGCCTTTGGGATTAGCGATGGCATTATGGGATGTCTTGGCGTGCCCATGTCCGCAACATGCACCGGTGACCGCCGATGAAGTAAGCGGCCAAATTGTTTGCACCAAGTGCGCTGCGCGCTTTGAGGTATTAGATGGCATCCCGATCATGTTGTTGGATTCAAGGGATCAGGCCTGAACATGCTCGTAGTTCGCGGTGCAATCAAAGACTATGACTGGGGTATGACCGATGGCTTAGCCCCATGGGCGGGTGAGAGCACAGGCGGCCCGCAGGCCGAATTGTGGTTCGGTGTCCACCCGGGTGGCCCCTCGCCACTTGTTGATGCTGACGGAGATGAAACCGGCGAGGTGCTCGCGGACAAGTTTGATATCGCAGCCATCCCGCTATTGGTCAAGTTACTTGCGGCTGCCCGCCCACTAAGTGTTCAGGTGCATCCACCACTGTCTGCGGCCGCTGCCGGCTGGCAAGCCCAGCAGACATCGGGTGCACCCCGCGTACTAAGTGACCCATTCGAGAAAACCGAGATGCTTATTGCCCTCGAGCCATTTGAGGCTTTTGCTGGTTGGCGTGATCGTGAGCAGGTAATCGCGATGCTCACCGAAATCGATGGAGCCCAGGGTGCGCTAAAACTTCTCGCGGCAGGTGATCTGGGCGGTGTAATACGTGCCTTACTGGCAATCGGCACCAAAGAATGCATTGCTTCACTTGCTGCAGCGGCGAGTTCAGCCGGCTTATCTGCGGCACAGGTCGCCGCCTACGTGACGGTTGCTGATAATTACCCGGACGATCCAGGCGCTCTCGTTACGGTGCTGCTCGACTATTTGAGCCTAGCCGCCGGCGAAGCTATTTATGTGCCAGCCGGAGTACCGCATAGCTATATCCGCGGCATCGGACTAGAGGTGATGACCTCCAGTGACAATGTGATTCGCCTTGGTCTGACCAGCAAGCCAGTGTTTGTTGAGCATGCGATTGCCGCACTGCGCCCAGATCTTGACCCGCAGATTGTTAGGGCAGTCCATGGCGACATCCTGTGGCCGGTCAACTCGCCATTCGTCGTGCGCATGCTGACCGAAGGCTCCGAGCGCATCCCAATGGGGGCCTATCGAATTCTGCTGCTGATTGAGGGCACCGCGGTCGTGGTTTCTGATGCGGCTGAGATAACTTTGCGCCCGGGCACCGCGGCTGTCATGGCCGCAGATGACCCGGATGCTTATGTTGAGGCGGACGGTTTAGTCGCAATTATTCAATCCACCGAGCGCTAGGGTCAACGTAGATGAGCACCGAGGGCGGCAAAAAAGCTGTTGTCGCAGCATTAATGGCAAATGTCGGCATTGCGATAAGCAAATTCGTTGCCTTTTTCTTCACCGGATCTTCATCGATGCTCTCCGAAGCAATCCACTCGGTGGCCGACTCCAGTAATCAGGTGTTACTGCTCGTAGGTAACAAGCGTTCGCAGAAACCTGCCGATGAGAAACACCCATTTGGGTATGGCCGTCGCCGTTTTGTCTATGGTTTCATCGTCGCGGTTGTCCTGTTTCTAATTGGCGGACTTTTCTCATTGTACGAAGGGCTGCATAAATGGCAGGAGCCCGAGCCGCTTAGTGACTGGTGGATTGCGGTACTGGTTCTCGTAATTGCGATCGGACTCGAGGCATTTTCCTTCCGCACCGCGCTGCGGGAAACCAATAAATCACGTGGCGAAAGGTCAATTGCAAGTTTCGTCAGGGATGCGCGCCAGCCTGAGCTACCAGTTATTTTACTTGAAGATGCCGGTGCTCTCGTGGGTCTGGTTTTCGCTTTAATTGGTGTCAGCATGGCGGTCATCACCGGCGATGGCCGTTGGGATGCGGTTGGCGCCATGGCCGTTGGCACTTTGTTGGTGGTTATCGCCATCTTCTTGGCTATGGAGATGGCCACGATGCTGGTCGGCGAAAGCGCGCTCCCCGAAGAAGTGACAGCGATTCGGGCGGCACTAGAGGGCGCGCCACTGGTCGAACGGGTTATTCACCTGCGCACGATGCATGTGGGCCCAGATGAGCTCATTGTTGGGGCGAAAATTGCGATCAGCCATAGTGAAACGGCCGCGGGGATTGCTGCTGCTATTGACGAGGCGGAACGGGCCCTGCGAGCAGCGGTACCGTCAGCTAGGTATGTATACATCGAGCCGGACCTAGATCGCGCCCAATAAGCGGGCAGATCTTAACTATTGCTACTCTCCGGGCGCGGTAGATTTGCCTTATCGCCAGCAACTGGCACAATATGGCTGTCGCCATGGTCCGGAGCCCTGGTTCCCGTCGCGGCCTTCCTTAACTGGCGAACCATCGAAGCCTCGTGCCGTTCGCATCACTTACACCTACGAGGAGACTTTCAATGTCTGTTGTGAAATCTGACGGCACATCTGATTACCAGGTTGCTGATTTGTCTTTGGCCGATTTCGGCCGCGATGAAATTCGACTGGCCGAGCACGAGATGCCTGGCCTGATGGCAATGCGTTCCGAATTCGGTGCCAGTAAGCCGCTCAAGGGTGCGCGCATTACCGGATCGCTGCATATGACGGTCCAGACTGCGGTGCTCATCGAAACCCTGGTGGATTTGGGTGCCGATGTGCGGTGGGCCTCGTGCAATATCTTCTCCACCCAAGATCACGCCGCCGCCGCGGTGGTAGTTGGCCGCGATGGCACGGTTGCAAAACCCAATGGGGTGCCGGTATTTGCCTGGAAGGGTGAGACCCTTCCCGAGTACTGGTGGTGCACTGAGCAAATCTTGATGTGGCCAGATGGCAAAGGCCCGAACATGATCCTTGACGATGGCGGCGATGCCACGATGCTCGTTCACAAGGGCAAGGAGTTCGAGGCTTCCGGCCTAGTTCCAACACCCGATGAGACAACTTCCGAAGAGTATGCGGTGGTCCTTGAAACCCTGCGCCGCTCCCTCACCGAGGATGCCACTCTCTGGACCACGATCGCGGCAGGCATCAAAGGTGTCACCGAAGAGACCACTACCGGTGTGCATCGCCTCTACGAGATGATGCGTGCTGGTGAACTTATGTTCCCGGCAATTAACGTCAACGACTCTGTCACCAAGAGCAAGTTCGACAATAAGTATGGCTGCCGGCACTCCCTTATCGATGGCATTAACCGGGCTACCGACGTCATGATCGGTGGCAAGGTCGCCGTGGTTTGCGGATTCGGCGATGTGGGTAAGGGCAGTGCTGATTCACTGCGCGGACAAGGTGCGCGTGTGATCGTCACTGAAATTGACCCGATATGTGCACTGCAGGCTGCTATGGATGGCTATCAGGTGGCCAAGCTTGACGATGTTATTGATGTTGCTGACATATTCATCACCGCCACCGGCTGCTACGACGTCATCACTGCTGAGCAGATGGGCAAGATGAAGCATCAGGCCATCGTCGGCAACATCGGTCACTTCGACAACGAAATCGACATTGCTGGGCTTGCTGCGACACCTGGTGTGGTGCGCAAGACCATTAAGCCACAAGTTGATGAGTGGACTTTCGCCAATGGCAAGTCGATAATCATGCTGTCCGAAGGTCGCTTGCTAAATCTTGGCAATGCCACCGGTCACCCCTCGTTCGTGATGAGTAACTCCTTCACGAATCAAGTGTTGGCGCAGATCGAATTGTTCACCAAGCTCGACGAGTACCCACTGGGTGTCTACACCTTGCCCAAGGCGCTCGACGAGAAGGTTGCGCGCTTGCATCTTGATGCACTTGGAGTTCGCCTCACCGAATTGAGCAAGAAGCAGGCTGAGTACCTAGGGCTTGATGTCGCCGGCCCATACAAGCCGGAGCATTACCGCTACTAGCGAATAAGTGGCGTCCTATAGTTTGGATCAAGTGCTACCAACTAGCTAACGCTGGTTGGTAGCACTTTTTTAGCTAGCTAAAGAGTGGGGGAACCCCCTGCCGCGCTAACGTGATCACATGCTTAAGGCCCCACTAACGTTGCCACCGCGGTGGGGATTATGGGATGTCCTGATCACTTTGGGTGGCGCCTTTGGGTTGTCAATTGCCTCGGCATTCATTTTGCGGGGGCTAGCGGTGCCCTTAGCTTGGCAAATTCTGGTGGGCGGCACCGTGCCTTGGGTGGCATTGGCCGGGTGGCCCCTATTCGTTACTTCGGTTCGAGGCAATGGCGCGCGAATTGATCTGGCCCTGCGGCTGAGTTGGCGAGAGGCCGGGTGGGGGGTAGTCGGCGGGCTGGTAGCCCTCATTGCCGCGGCCGCGGCCGCGGCACTATCGGCGGCCCTCATTGGTGAGTTCCCTTCGGCGGCGGGCGAGATCGGGGCTGAACTGGCGGGCTTGGGCAATGGCTGGGTGCTATTGGCTTTTGGGCTGATGGTGATCGTCGGGGCGCCGGTGACAGAAGAGCTAGCTTTTCGCGGCCTCTTCTTCGCGGCACTGCGCAAGCATGGCGAGGGACCGGTGCTGACCGTGGCCATTACGGCTGTGGCATTTGCCCTATTTCACCTAGAACCAGCCCGGATCGGAGTACTTATTTGTGTCGGCGTCTTGTTAGGCTTGGTGCGGTGGCGCACCGGCTCTTTGGGGGCCTCAATGGTGGCACACGGGGTAGTTAATGCCCCAGCTGCGGTATTTATCATCTTAGGTTTGCCAGGGGTGACACCATAGGGGCATGAACACCCAATCTGGCGCGCCAACATCAACCCGTGGCCGAGTCCTCATCGTTGATGACGACCAAGCACTCTCTGAGATGCTTGGCATTGTCTTACGAGGTGAAGGCTTTGATCCGGTATTTTGCGGCGACGGTGCGCAGGCACTTAATGTGTTTCGAGCCACTAAGCCCGATGTGGTGCTACTTGATCTAATGCTGCCAGGTCGCGATGGCGTAGATGTGTGTCGGGCCATTCGCGCTGAATCCGGTGTCCCAATAGTGATGCTCACGGCGAAGACCGACACCGTCGATGTGGTGGTGGGCCTGGAGTCTGGGGCAGATGACTACATCGTTAAGCCATTTAAGCCAAAGGAGCTGGTTGCTCGCGTTCGTGCTCGCATGCGCCGCAATGATGATGCGCTTCCTGTCACCTTGACAATCGGTGACTTGACCATTGATGTCAGCGGCCATCAAGTAACTCGCGACGGCCTAGCGCTGTCGCTTACCCCACTTGAGTTTGATCTGCTCGTATGTCTGGCGCGCCGGCCCGGGCAGGTTTTCACCCGAGAGGTTTTGCTGCAGGAGGTGTGGGGCTATCGCCACGCTGCTGATACCAGATTGGTGAATGTCCATGTGCAGCGACTGCGCGCCAAGATTGAGCACGATCCAGAAGACCCAACCATGGTCGTGACGGTTAGAGGCGTTGGCTACAAGGCCGGCTCGGCGTAGCCGGTTGCCGGTTACCGCCGTAATGTGCGCCATCGGCCCATCAATATGAACAGGCACTTAACCGGGAGCATTGACTTCCTCCTTGCCGGTCCGCGCTGGACCTTGCGGATTTGGCGGCGGTCACTGCTGCTGCGGGTAACGGCGACCACCTTGGCCTTGTCGATCATTGTGATGGCCGTACTTGGATTCTCGTTGCTTTCGCGTGTTACCACCGGGTTACTTGATGCCAAGGATCGAGCATCGGTGGGGGAGGCCGCTGCGGGTCTAGTGGAAGCCCAACGAGTTATGGATGCCGCCGACACCGGGACGACAACTCCATCGGCGGCGCGGCTAGTTGACTCAGTGGTCATCACCTTGGCTGCCCGTGCCGGCTCACCTAGCCAGTTCGATGTGCTGCTGCTCTCATCTGGCCAGTCACCTGATGCGCCAGAGCGTGGTACGAACCTAGTTTCAGTGACCAGTGTGCCCGCTGACCTGCGTTCGGCCGTGACCGATTCGAAGCGACAATCTTGGACATATACCGACATTAAGTCAGTAGACGGCGCATCGACTCCGGGGCTAGTGGTTGGTGGTCCGCTCGTCATTCCAACGGTCGGTGAGTATGAGTTGTACTACTTGTTCCCACTGACTCAAGAGCAGCAGACCCTAGACCTCGTGCGCAGCTCGGTCCTTGTCACCGGGCTGCTGTTGGTTGTCCTGTTGGCTTTGGTGGCCGGTCTCATCACTCGTCAAGTGGTGGTGCCGGTGCGCGCGGCAGCCCGCACCGCCCTGAGGTTCGCAGATGGTTACTTATCTGAACGGATGAAAGTCAAGGGTGAGGATGATCTAGCGAGGTTGGCGGGTGCATTTAACGATATGGCGGCGAGCATCGCTCGACAGATCAAACAACTTGAGGGACTATCACGCGTCCAGCGGCGATTCGTTTCTGATGTTTCCCATGAATTGCGCACCCCTCTAACTACGATTCGAATGGCCGCGGATGTGATGTTCGAGGAGCGCGCCTCATTCGATGGTCCCACCGCACGGGCGGCCGAGTTACTACAGGCCCAACTGGACCGGTTCGAGTCGCTTTTGGTTGACCTCCTAGAGATCTCTCGTTTCGATGCGGGTGCTGCGGTCCTTGAAGCCGATCCGTTTGACCTTTATGCCCTGGTCGCCCGGGTAATTGAGAGCGCCACCCCACTTTCCGAACGCAGCGGGGTGCCACTTCGTCTTTATGCAAATGATGAGCCCAAGTTGCTCAATGCCGATTCGCGTCGAATTGATCGAGTCATCCGAAATCTCGTGGGCAATGCCATCGAGCATGGAGATGAGGGCGGCGTCGACGTCACCATCGGTTTTAATGAGGAAGCCGCTGCCGTCACGGTTCGTGACTACGGTGTTGGCCTGCGCCCGGGGGAGTCGTCACTGGTATTTAATCGGTTCTGGCGCGCAGACCCGGCACGAGCCCGCACCACCGGTGGCTCGGGCTTGGGCCTGGCAATTGCACTCGAAGATGCTCGACTGCACGGTGGCTGGCTTGAGGCCTGGGGTGAGCCGCGAAAAGGAGCTTGCTTCCGATTGACGCTGCCACTCACGGTGCGCGGGGTGTTTGCCGATTCACCCCTGGAGTTGTACCGGGATGATTCCAAGCTCACGCAGAGCAGTAACGCCGAGAATGTCGAGGTGAGGTAATGCGGACGCTCGGAGTTTTAGTAGCTGTGACAATTTTTTTGGCCGGCTGCGGAGCGTTGCCTACGTCATTGACGGCCCAGGTGCCGACCACCGGGCCAATCCAACAAGGTGCACAGGTGAATCTTGATCGCAAGGATCAGTTCATTCGGGTAATTGCACGCGGCCCCCGTGATGGCATGACGCCGATACAGGTCGTTCAAGGGTTTCTGGATGCATCCGCATCATTTGAAGGCGACCATGCGGTCGCGCGCGAATATTTGTCCGAGTCCGCGAACACTCGGTGGTTACCAAGTTTACTAGTATCGGTTTATGACGGCCCCGCAGTTGTCACCTCCAATGCCAATTTGGTGACACTCACAGCGAGCCAAGCAGGCCGGATCGATGAAATTGGCCGCTACGTGGTTTCAGTACCAGGCGAAGAACTCCGCGCTAACTTCCAATTGGAACGTGCAGGTGGGCAGTGGCGTATCGAGCGGCTTCCTCAGGGTCTATTGCTTTCGTCCTCCGATGTTGAGCGGGCCTATCGATCCCTAGCGGTGTATTTCTTCAATCCCAGTTTTTCTGCACTAGTTCCTGATGCGCGCATGATCCCGGTTCTGGGCCCCGGGCAGGGCACCACGTTGGTGCGTTATCTCCTAGATGGGCCAAGTGATTGGCTGGCGCCGGCGGTTCGCACCGGGTTCCCTGACGGCGTAGGGCTAAATATTGAATCGGTACCAATCGATGGTGGGGTGGCACATGTGGACCTCAAATCTTCGGCACTGCTGGCCGACGATGCAACGCGCCAGGCACTTTCGGAGCAATTAGTTTGGACTTTGGGGCAACTTGTTGATGTCACCTCGGTTGAAATAACCGCAGGTGGCCAGCCACTTGTCGTGCCCGGGGTTAGTTCACCGCAACCGGTTGACGCTTGGCCTGCGGTGGATCCAGATGCACTACCCGTTGATGCATCAGGCTATGTGGCGCGAAGTCGATCGGTCGTGCGATTAGGTACAGATACGGATCGCCCAGTGCTAGGTGCTGCGGGCAGTGGCACTGTTTCATTCCTTCAAATCGCCATTGACCAACTGTCCAATGCCGTTGCTGGGATAGACGCTGATGGCACGTTGTGGCGCGGAGTTATCGCAAATGATGCATCGCTATTTGCATTGATCCGTGATGATGCCCTATCTGCGCCGGTCTTTGACGACGATGGGAATATCTGGGTGGTTGACCCTTTGGCCGGACTAACCCGGGTGGACCGCATCGGCCGGCGAGCAGAAGTTGCAGTTTCAGGGCTCCCGTTGGATTCGACATTGCTGGCAGCGGTGCCCTCACGCGATGGCACTCGGTGCGCCCTTCTTGTGCAAAGAGGCGTGCGCACGTCTCTTTATCTGGCGGTAATCGTCCGCACCACCGCGAGTGCCCCGATGCAGATAACCCAACCGATCAGAGCCGAAACGCGTTTGACCGAAGCCATCAGCGTTAGTTGGGCCGGCGCAAATTCGTTAATGGTCCTGGGCAGCGATGGTGCGGAGTCGTTGCAGGTTTTTGATCTAGATTTGGCTCGGGGATTAGTGATCGGAATCGGTGCCCCCGAAGCACCGGTGGTAGTTGCGGCGGCACCGGGACTCCCGACCCTCGTGGGCGCGGCTGATGGCTGGATTTATGAATATGTGGGTTCCAACTGGCGCAAGCGCACCAGTGGTACCTCCCCTGCTTATCCGAATTGATTCACGGCTAAGGAGTCGGTGGCCAGCTTCGATGTGGCGTTCCGGCGACCGCGGCAACGCCGGCGATGTTCACCCCCGCGACTTCTAATGCGCGAACCGCCTCAAAGGTGGTTGCACCCGTGGTGATGACATCGTCCACCACGATGATTCGGTAGCCAGAAAATCTCTGCAGATTTACGATTTGTTTTTGCCGTGCCTCTAAGGTTCCGGCAATGGCCGAGTGCCGCTGGGCTGCCGACCGGCCCACCTGCTTGCCATTGTCGATGCGGCGGGTGAGTAGTTGCTGAACCTGCGATGGCTGATTCACCTGACTGAGGGCGCGTGCGGCTCGGTGTGCTATTTGCAAAGTGGTGTCGGATCCGCGGCTGCGAAGCGATCTGCGGTGCGGGGGAATGGTGACCAAGAGGGTAGGACCGCAGGTCAAAGTGGCAATAGCGCGGGCCAGCAAGATGCCAAGTGGGCCCGTCAAGGAGCGCACCCCATGTTCCTTGTGAGCGATGATGACGGCTTTGGTTTGGTCTTGGTACCGTGATCCGGTCGCGACCGGCCATGTGGACCCCATCGAGTGGAAATCAACCTGCTGATTCATCGCGGCCCAGCAGGTCGGGCACAAGGAGGTTCCTAAAACTTGGCAGCCCACGCAGGCTCGGCTCAGGACCAGGTCAAGACAGGCATCGAGCAGCCGCCCTGCACTCATTTGTCCCCCCCTTTTTCCCGTGGGCACAGCCTGCGCACCATTTCTGGTCCTAGGCAAGGGGGGCTGGGCCCGCGGTGGATGAGGGGCACCCGCAGCGGTCCGTGATCACCTCGTGACCTCTACGATGGGGTGCGCCAGCAGGCTGGCGCGGTGATTTACCCCGAGAGCGTCGTTTTGTTCGACCGATCCGAAAGGCTTTTCACTGTGGGTGTGCTCGACAGACTCCTTCGCGTTGGCGAGGGCAAGACCCTGCGCCGCCTCGAGGCGATCGCCGTCGCCGTCAATGCGATTGAGGACGAATTTGTTGCCCTGAGTGACGCGGAATTGCGAGCGCTGACTCAGGAGTTCAAGGACCGCTACCAAGGCGGTGAGTCACTCGATGACCTACTACCCGAAGCTTTTGCCACCGTCCGCGAAGCCGCTCGCCGCACCTTGGGTCAGCGCCACTATGACGTGCAGATCATGGGTGGGGCCGCGCTGCATATGGGCAATATTGCCGAAATGCGTACCGGTGAAGGCAAGACCTTGGTCGCGACTTTGCCGGCCTATTTAAATGCCCTTTCAGGTAAAGGTGTGCATGTTGTCACGGTAAATGATTACCTTGCTGAGCGTGACGGTGAGTGGATGGGCCGCGTGCACCGCTTCCTAGGGCTCGAGGTGGGCACCATCTTGTCGAATATGACCCCGCCCGAACGTCGCATCGCTTATGCGGCTGATATCACTTATGGCACCAACAATGAATTTGGATTTGATTATCTGCGCGACAACATGGCTTGGTCGCGCGAAGAGTTGGTGCAGCGCGGCCACAACTTCGCCGTGGTCGATGAGGTGGACTCGATTCTTGTTGATGAGGCCCGCACCCCATTGATCATCAGTGGTCCCGCTGACCAAGCAAACACCTGGTACGCAGAGTTCGCGCGGATGGTAAATCTGCTCAAGCGCGATGAAGACTATGAAGTTGACGAGAAGAAGAAGACCATCGGGGTGCTGGAGTCGGCGATCGACAAGATCGAAGATCAAATCGGTATCGACAATCTTTATGACACCGTGAATACCCCGCTCGTTGGGTTCTTAAATAACGCCATCCGCGCCAAGGACCTGTTCAAGAAAGACCGCGACTATGTGGTTATTGACGGCGAGGTTCTCATCGTTGACGAACACACCGGTCGCATCCTTTCCGGCCGTCGATATAACGAGGGTTTGCACCAGTCAATTGAAGCCAAGGAAGGTGTCGAGATCAAGGCCGAGAACCAAACTCTGGCCACCGTGACCTTGCAGAACTTCTTCCGGCTCTACACCCGGTTGTCCGGCATGACCGGTACTGCCATGACAGAAGCCAATGAGTTCTCGACCATCTACAACCTCGGGGTGGTGCCGATCCCAACCAACTGCCCGATGGTGCGCATCGACAAAGCCGATGTGGTGTTCCGCACCGGCGAAGCCAAACTCAGTGCCGTCATCGCCGATATCGTCGAACGGCACGAGCGTGGTCAGCCAATTCTTGTGGGCACCATCAGTGTTGAGAAGTCTGAGGATCTCTCCAAGCTCCTTAAGCAAAATGGAGTGCCTCATGAGGTGCTCAACGCCAAACACCATCACCGTGAAGCCGCGATCGTGGCACAAGCTGGCCGCCGCGGCGCGGTCACTGTTGCCACGAATATGGCAGGTCGCGGTACCGACATCATGTTGGGCGGCAACCCGGAGTTCATGGCCGCGGCGGCCTTAACCCAGCAGGGTTTGTCGCCGGTCCTCGACCCGGAGGCCTACGAAGCTGCTTGGCCTGCGGCAATTGAGCAAGCACGAGGTGCAGTGAAATCCGAGCACGACGAAGTTGTCAGCCTCGGGGGCCTCTACGTGCTGGCCACCGAGCGCCATGAGTCGCGCCGCATTGACAACCAGTTGCGGGGTCGCTCTGGTCGCCAAGGGGATCCGGGTGAATCCCAGTTCTATCTTTCGCTGCAAGACGATCTCATGCGTTTGTTCAAGGCTGACATGGTTGATGCGTTCCTGCGCCGCTTCAATGTGCCCGATGATGTGCCAATTGAGGCGAAGATTGTCACTAATGCGATCCGCTCGGCGCAGTCGCAGGTAGAGGCTCAGAACTTTGAAATTCGTAAGGATGTCTTGAAGTATGACGATGTTCTCAATCGCCAGCGCCTGGTTATCTATGACGAGCGCCGCCGAGTGCTCGAAGGTGAAGATATTGAAGAGCAGGTGCGTGACTTCATCACCGATACTGTTGAAGGTTACGTGCGTGTGGCCACGGCCGATGGCTATCCAGAGGGCTGGGATCTAGATCAGCTGTGGTCCGCACTTAGGCAGCTCTACCCTGTCGAAGCCACCATTGCCGAACTTGAAGAGGCATCCGGCGGTGACCGATCTGGTCTAAGTCAGGATTATCTGGTTGCTGAGCTCAAGGAAGATGCTCAGCACGCCTATGACATCCGCGAAGAAAGCCTTGGTGACGAAGTCGCTCGCGAGCTAGAACGCCGAGTGATTTTGTCAGTCCTAGACCGCAAATGGCGTGAGCATCTCTACGAGATGGATTACCTCCGTGATGGCATTGGCTTACGTGCGATGGCCCAGCGGGATCCACTCATCGAATACCAGCGTGAAGGCTTCGACCTCTTCAACGCCATGATGGACGGCATCAAAGAGGAAACCGTTGGTTACCTGTTCAATGTCGAAGTTCAGATTAACGAACCTGAGGTCGCGCCCGAGACAGAATCCGGCGCCGTGAGCGTGGCAGCGCCTCAGCCAGCAGCGCCTCAGCCAGCAGCGCCTCAGCCAGCAGCGCCTCAGCGAGCAGCACCAAAGGTGCCACTGCTCGCCAAAGGCTTGGCCCCGAGCCGGCCCGCTCACTTGGAGTATTCAGCGCCGAGTGAATCCGGCGGAGTCGTGCACGGTGCCATGGAAGTCGACGGCGATGGGTTAGTCGAGATTGATCCCGATGCCAGTCGCGCCCATCGTCGACGTGCCGAGCGGGCTCGCCGCAAGGGCGGTCGCTAGCACTACTCCACGAGACTGCGGAAGTAACCCAAATCGCAAGGACAAAACAACGGCACTTACCCCGCTGACCGGGTGCATTAGCCGAGGTTGACCGCGGTGACCAGCCAGCGTTCGCTAATGAACTCAAAGCGCATCGCCACAGCTCGTGCTCGATCGCTGCCGACCAGGACGGCCGAAGTCTCGGCGATGCCATCGGCAATCTGACAGATGCGAATTGAGCGAACCTGCTTTAGGGTCCGGGTAGTAGCTTTCTGCTGACTCAAGGTGCGGGTGCTCGGGTGCCGCCGGACGGCTGCGCCTCGTTCGGCAAGTTGCGCCAATTGGCCGCGCTCCACCCAACGAGTTAGTTGGCCCGGTGGACGATCGCCGATGCCCACCTCACTTACCGCCCGCGCCATGCGTGCGACCCAGGCAATAGGTAATTTGTTAGTTTCCGGTTGGCCTGCCGCATCGGTACCGGTTGGCGCCCCGACAAGGTGTAAGTGCCGAGGCACTGTTGGCGGGCTATCGATACCGAGTGCTACTTGCCAGTCCAATGGCAAGGGCAATTGGTTGACGGGGGCACAGTCAAGGACGGTCACGGTCGTTCTCCTTAGTTCGTGTGAGCTGGAGGACGGCCACGGTCGGGGGGTCGCGGGAGTCTTATTACCGGTGGTGCCGGATTAGTTGGACGTCCGGAGTCACCATTGAATTTTCAATTGCGATCGTGCATTTGCGTGCATTTGCTTGTGCTTAGTGCTGGTTAGAGTTCTACGTCACTGAGTAAAACCTGTCAATGGCAGTGGGTAACTGGTTGTGGATAACTTTTCCAGGAATATGGGGCGGTGAGCGAGAATCATCATGACATCAGTGTTCCCAGTCGGCGGGCTTGTTAAACCTGAGTTAACAAGGAAGGTGGCTTTTGATGTTCATTACCAACCCAGATGACCTACTGGCCCAAGCCGCTGCCGGTTTCCAGTCGGGCTGCGACGCGGAGGTTATTGCCGAAGCGGCGGAGTTGGCCGAGGTCGAGCAGGCGCGGCTGCGACTAAGTGATCGCTGGCACGCCACCACTAACCCGGTAAATGTCTGGGTGGTCGGACTACCGGTTATTTACGGAACCGTGGTTACTGCGGGAAGTAGCCTTGTTGTGGTGGCGTCAGGTGAAACCCTTTGGGCACTAAATAGCACCGCGGTCGTTGGTGTTGCAGGGCTCGCGTCCGGGCTACGGGATGAAGGCCCGGGCCGGATTCTTCCTGAGCTGACTTGGTCAACGCTATTGCGTGACTTCACCGGTCAGCTACTACGAATCCATACCATCGATGGGCGCATCCGAAATGGCGAGTTAGCCGGAGTGGGTTCGGATTTCTTTGATCTGCGCGAAAGCCACACTGACCCAGTTAGCCCAATGTTTGCAATTGGATTTACGGCACTGGTAGCGGTGCAGACTCCGGCCCGAAGGGATGGGTAACCACGAAATCTTGGGTGACCTGATACATCCGAGTGATGTAGGCCTCAAGCTGGGTGGCCTCGATCCGCCACTGACCCCGGCCGCCAATCTTGATGGCGGGTAACTCACCGGTGCGAACCAAGGCATAGGTCTGCGCGGCCGAAATATTTAGGGCATCGGCGATATCGGCGAGGGTGAGAAAGCGTTGCGGCATGTGCGTATGGTGCCAAATCTTCTGGCGCAACCAAAGCCTTTCGAGCCTACTTGTGGATAACTTTTCGCAGGATTTCACTTTCCGGGTGAAACTAGTGCAACATATTTTCAATGCTGGGGGAGCACATGGCACTTCTAACGAAACAACACCTAGGTCAACTTTCAGCCCAAGTTCCGGCGAAACGAATGCGGGTGGTGCGCTGGCGCGATCTGCGCCTTTGGGCTGGCTTGGTGATTATCGTCTTGGCGATGTTTGCCGGTGCATTTATGTTGTCGCGTGGGGAGCAAACCACCACGGTTTGGCGCGCGAGTAACGACCTCTCCATTGGCTCGGCACCGATTGCTACTCCGGTAACCGTGGCACTTGGTGAAGTCCAAGACCAATACCTACCGGCAAGTGAACCGCTAACCGGGCACCTGCGTTGGCCAGTTGCGGCCGGTGACCTGATTCCGCGTGGCGCACTTGGCTATTCGCCGCTATTGAATGCGCGCTTGGTGACGCTCCCGGTCGACCCATTGCACGCACCTGTGAACTTGGCAGCCGGTGATGTTGTTGATATTTGGTCGACACCTGCCGATAGCTCTGGTGGGGTGAGCGCGCAGCCGGTGCTGGTGCTCCCGAGCATCACGGTTGCTGAAGTCGCCGCCGATGCCGTTGGCGTTGGTGGTGAGATCGCGGTCGTGGTTGAAATCCCACAGGCGGCCGCTGATCAGCTAGTGGCCGCAGCCCGCTCGGGTTTGATTGATCTGGTCGCAGTGCCGATTGCTAGCCAGCAGGTGTCATGACGACGATCATCCTCGCAGCGGAGGGATTTGCTGGGGAGACAGCACTGGTGGCCAGCGCGGCAGCAGCTGGTATCACCGTGGCCCGTCGATCTTTAGATGCAGCGGACCTCCTCGCTGCCGCTGCTACCGACCTGACGATGCCAATTGTGTTGACCGGAAACGTACCTCGTCTTAGCCCTGAAATTATTACCCGCCTCCTTGTAGGTAATCGAACCGTGATTGGCCTTTCGGCAGATGATGCTGCTGCGCACTTGCTTCGAACTCTTGGGGTATCGAGAATTGTGCAATTGCAGGCGGCAGCTGACGCAACAATGCGCGCGGTTTCCACTGAGATCTTGCACGGGGTGACCGGGGTGTGGGATACCGGTACGTGGCAGCGTCAATACCTTGACGCGAGCCAAGAGGCAGCACCACTTGGTGGGCAGCTCGTGGCAGTTTGGGGCCCTTCGGGGGCGCCTGGTCGCACCTCAATCGCCATTGCTGTTGCTGATGAATTCGCTCACGCGGGGTTTGGCACGTGCCTCGTTGATGCTGACACTTATGCACCGTCCATCTGTTTCGCCCTTGGCATTATCGAAGACGCCAGTGGAATTGTGATTGCTTGCCGCAATGCTGACAATGGCACTTTGAACAACCGGTCGCTGCAGTTGAGCACGAGTGTGTTGCGCGGGCACTTGAATGTACTGGGTGGTCTTCCACGTGCCGACCGCTGGCCGGATATTCGCCATAGTGCACTGACATCAGTCTGGGAGACAGCACGCTCGGCTTTTGCCCGAACAGTTATCGATGTTGGTCCCTGCATTGAAGATGAAGGTGGGGTGTTGCAACATGGCGGAGGTACCTTGTTATCAACGCGCCGAAATGCAGCAGCGATCACCGCGCTAGCAGCCGCAGATGTAGTAGTTGCCGTCACTCGTGATGACCCGTTGGCGATTAGCCGCTTGGTAACACAGCTGCCCGCCGTGGCTCAGCTTGGAGTTAGAGCTCCAATAGTTATCGCAATGGTTCAGTCAGGGGAGCGTCGGAAAAGTGGCGCAGCTCTAGATGCGTTGCGCAGTAGTGGCGTCAATCTGCAAGTAGTGCCAATTGCGATCGACGGTGGTGGCTATCGAAATGCGTTGGCGCAGGGGGCGTTGCTTGCTGAGGCCGCGCCGCGATCACCGGCACTGAAGGGTATTCGGTCGCTTTATAAGGTAATTGCTACGGAGATGGCAGCACGATAACGCGATCGCCAACCTTGGCCCATTTATATATAGCTGCTGCTGCTTCTTCAGAAAGTCGCACGCAACCGCCGGCGGCAATTGCTAAGCCCAGTTGCTTGGTCGAGTGCATCGCCGACCCGTCGTAGTAACGGGGGATCGCGTGCAGGCCTATTGGTGACTTAGTGTCAGGCCCGTAAGTAAAACGCATCATGTGGTTAAAAGTAACTTTTGAATTAGGGTTGTTGGCGACTTTGGATTTAGAAAAAATGTGATAGACACCCTTGGCTGGTCGATCAAAGCGACCGACCACCGGATACCTGCCTAGTACTTGGTTCATTTCATCCAGCATCCAAACGGTCATCAAAGCCTTGTCATAGACGATGCGTCGGCCGTAGTGGCTATCACGAGGCAGTTCTGGCACGTTGCGGGCCTTGCGGGTGCGGCTAGCGGGTTTGGGCTCGCGCACTTTTGTTGGGGCCGGTGATGCTGTGGCTGTCGTGACCTGGCTCGGAACCTGGCTCGGAACCTGGCTCGGAACCTGGCTCGGAACCTGGCTCGGAACCTGGCTCGGAGTTGCCGAAGAGATCGCGGTTGCGGCAGGCAGGGCAGTGCTAGAGGAGGCAGAAATTGCCAGCACAACGCTCGCGATAACGGCAAGAGCCGATAAGCCGGCTAGGAGGGCAAGAACGAGGCGCCGTTTGGTCGGGGAAGCCATGCCTAAGGAATATCTCATTTATAGTGAATTTAGGGTATTCGCCACGCCTACTTCACCACCGGGCACTTGACCATCCGGCACGCGCATGGCAACCCCGAGGGTGTCCCGGGGCCGCCTTGGAGTTGGTTTACATGTAACTATGGGTATATGTCAGAGCGCCTGAGTGCGATGGACGCCTCGTTTTGGTTCATGGAATCAGCGGCAACCCCGATGCACGTTGGCAACATCGGTATTTTTGACGGGCCGGGTGCCGGGTTCGATTTGGCAAAGCTCCAAAAACTTATCGGCGAGCGGATCGCGTTTGTGCCCAGGTACCGCCAGCGGATTCGAGAAGTGCCACTGCAAATTGGTCGCCCGATCTGGGTCGATGACGATGACTTCGACTTGTTGTACCACGTTCGTGGCCTCGCCCTAGCCAAACCGGGGTCTCGGCAGCAACTTGATGAGTTAGTGGGGCGCCTCATGAGCCGCCCCCTTGATCACACCCGGCCGCTGTGGGAGATGTCGTTAATCTCAGGCCTGGCCGATGGCCGTTTCGCCATTGTTACCAAGACCCATCAGGCCATGATCGATGGGTTAATGGGTATCGATATATCGCAGGTAATTTTGGATGGCGAGGCTGACATATCAAGTCCGATTTCAGTCGGATCCTGGCGGCCAGCACCTGAGCCGTCTGGTCTTGAGCTCCTCACTTCAGCATTGAGTGAATCCATAGCTCACCCAGGTGTCGCGCTGGATTTTGCGCGCGGTGCTATTAGGGGTGTGACTTCGATTGCTTCGGATTTTGGTCGCAAGTCACTAAGTGCAGGAGCGGCCGCGGTGTCCTTTGCTGGAGTTGCTGCCGAACCGGCGATGCATATCAGCACTTTAAATGTGCCGATCGGGGCTGACCGGCGCCTTGCGACTGGCGATTTCGAATTGGAATTATTTAAGAATGTGCGACGCAAATTGGGTGGGTCGGTTAACGACATTGTGCTCGCTGTTATTGCGGGAGCATTGCGCACTTGGCTAATGGGGCGGGGTGAGCCAATAAGTGCACGCTCGCAATTGCGCGTGGTGGTGCCAATCAGCACCGAGAACATTGGTGGCTCGTCAAGTTCCATCGGACCGGTATCGGCATTTTTGGTTGATCTGCCCCTTGGTGAGCCAGACCCGGTTGTTCGGCTGCGACAAATCAGTTACCAGTTAGCCCAGTATCAAGATGTTTCACATTTACTGGGTGCTGAAACCATGATCAATATGATCAGTTATGCCCCCCCAACATTGCATGCCTTAGGGGCGCGGCTGGCGTCGAACCTGTCGAGCCGTCTATATAACGTCGCGGTCGTGAATGTGCCTGGCCCACAACATCCCATGTACGTCGCCGGTGCTCGCATGATCGGCTCTTATCCGCTGATGCCGCTGCCGCAAAATCAAGCCCTGAGTATCTCGCTCATGTCCTATGACGGGCACCTGTGTTTTGGGGTCAACGCTGACCGAGTGGCAATTAAGGAGGTAGAAAGTTTCATGAGTTGCCTGCGCGAATCCTTGGAGGAGTCGACACGGGCGGCTAATGTTCGAGGTGACCGCCACTTGCGGGCGGTCGACCAAGGGGAGGTGGCCCAATGAGCGCGGCAAGTGTGCGTGCACCTAGGCGCGGGATTGTCCTTGGCGGGGCTGGGGTTTTGGGCGGCACCTGGGCCGTTGGTGCCCTATGCGCCCTGGAGCAAACCCACGGTTTTGCTGCCGAAAATGTTGAAGTCATCGTCGGCACTTCGGCTGGCTCAGTGCTTGGGGCCCTGTTGGGCTGCGGAGTTAGTGCCAAGAACTTACGCGAACACTACAATGAAGAAGTTGTCTCCGGTGGCCCGTTGGCCGGCTAGCGGCTGAGCCAGTCGCGGCCGAGTTCCTCGTCTTTTTCTAAGTACCGGATCAATTGTTCCTGTGCAATTTTTTCCAGTTTTCCGCCGACGAACGGCACGGTGGACTTAATGGTGGCAGTGATGCGAGAGGTGGTTTGTGTACCGGCGCTGGTCAAAGCCATTACCCCGGTGGCCCCAAGGGGCCCGGAGAAGGACACCTCGAATGAGGCGGTGCAGGAGCCTTCGGCCGCCGGTGCCCAAGTTTGGTGCTCAGTGACTTCGAGGTTTGGCCCCACCAGAGCAGACGCGAATGAGGGTAAATCAGCTGGTAGCACCCGTTTGATGGTGACCACGGTGGCTCCACCGGCGTCGGGGGTAACTGTGACTTCACAAGATATTGACCCGGTTTGTTCAGCACGATTTCGGGCGTAGTCAGGGTCGGTGAGCATTGCACGCACCTGATCCAAGGGTCCGGGGAAAGTCTGGCGAACATCCAAGGTCGTTGTCATATGTTGGGCCTCCGTCGGCTAGCGTAGCGATGTGACTGAAGTAGTAGATGCCGGTCTGAGCGCTGCTATTGCGCGCACCCCGGATCCGCAGTTACGAATGCTGTGTCTGAGGTTCTTTAGATTCGTTGCCCGTGAGGACGTCGCGGCGTACTCAACGCAGGCCTTGATCGCCCAGGTAGAACAAATGCTGGCGTTCGCTCAGGTGCGCGCGGTCGAAACGCCGCTTGTCGATGTGCGAGATGAACGTGATGCACCGTTCACCGTCGCGATGGTGGTCACTGACGATATGCCGTTCTTGGTTGATTCAGTTTCGGGCGGATTAAGTCTTGAGGGCAGATCAGTGCGGCTGATTATTCACCCGCAACTCGTGGTGCGCCGAGATGCTACTGGACAACTGTTGCAAATCCTCGACCTTGATGTTGATGAGGACCGGCCTGCTGATGCCATCGCAGAGTCATGGATGCGTGTCGACATGGATCGTGATTACCTGCATCCTGATGGTAGGTCGACCGCGAGCCGATTGACTCAGATCCTGCATGACGTGCGCGCGGCCAATGCTGATTGGCTGCCGATGCGCGCTAAAGCCGAGGAGATTGCCGCGTCACTTGAGGCTAACCCGCCGATCGCGTTACCGATCGAAGAGGTCAAAGAGGGCGCGGAGCTGCTCCGCTGGTTAACCGAGGACAACCTGACATTCCTCGGCTACCGTGAGTACGCCCTCGCCAGTGTCGATGGGCAAGAAGTTCTGGTGCCTGTTGCTGGTACCGGGCTCGGAATCTTGCGCCAAGAACCAAATACCAGCCCCGAATCCGCGGGTGCCGCAGTGCTGCCGCGTGCGGCGCGCAAAAAAGCACGTGAGAACCGGCTGCTCGTACTAACAAAGGCGAACTCGCGCTCAACGGTGCATCGCAATGTCTTCTTGGATTATTTCGGGGTCAAAGTTTTCGATCAAGTCGGTCAGGTTACGGGGGAGAAACGATTCCTGGGCTTGCTAACCGCCGCGGCCCTGACCGAGAGCATTGTTGATGTGCCCGTGCTTCGTGTGCGTTACCAGCGGGTGATGGATGATCTTCAACTCGTGGCCGGTTCACATCGTGCCAAGGATCTGCTGCAGTTCTTGGAGACCTACCCCCGCGATGAATTCTTTCAAACTCACGCCGGTGAGCTGGTGGAGCTGTCGGCGTCGGTTATGCAATTGCAGGAGCGCCGCCAAACCCGGCTCTTCGTGCGGGTAGATGACTATCAAAGATTTGTGTCCTGCCTGGTCTACCTGCCCCGCGATAGATATACGACCGCGGTGCGGCTACGGATCGAGCGCCTTCTTGTCGACGCATTTAACGGTGCGAGTGTTGACTACACCGCTCGGGTTAGTGAGTCAGTGCTCGCACGATTGCATTGTGTGGTGCGCCTTGCCCCAGGGGCGGATCCTGGCCAAATAGATATTGCCGCCCTCGAATTGCAATTGGCTGCGGCCGCGCGCAGTTGGGAGGATGACTTCACCTCGGAGATTATCGATGCAGTAGGTGAGACCAAGGCCACCCCGCTGCTCCAGCAATTTGGGGAGGCGTTCCCGGAGGCGTATAAAGAGCAGTTCAGTGGTGCAGCTGCGGTCAGCGATGTTTTGATACTTGCAGACTTGCCACCGGGGGAGTTGTCACTGCGTCTTTATCGCCCGTCCGTTTCAGATGACGGCACGATGCGGTTTACGGTCATTCGGGTTGGCAGCGCGATGTCGCTATCTCGAATTCTACCTACCTTGCAGATGATGGGTGTCGAAGTTATCGATGAGCATCCATACGAGATTAAACCGGTAAGACAGATGTCCGCTTGGATTCTTGACTTCGGGTTGCTGTTGCCCGTAGATGACGTGCAAAATCGCGAGAATCTGGCCGATCGATTCGCCGACGCGTTCCGCGCCGCGTGGCAAGGTGGGTGCGAAACCGATGCCTTCAACGGCTTGGTTGTTCGGGCGGGCCTGCGGTGGGATCAGGTAGTAATAATTCGTGCTTATGCCCGGTATCTGCGTCAGATCGGCTCAGCATTCGGGCAAGATTATATCCAGCAAACGATGCTTTCGAATGTGCAGATCAGCTCACTGTTGGTGCAGTTGTTCGAGGTGCAATTTGTGCCCGGTGAAATGCAAGTGGCAGAGCGCGAAGCGAAGGCCGGTGTCATCGTCGGCCAGATTGAGGCCGCGCTCAACGAAGTGCGAAGTCTGGACCAAGACCGGATATTTCGAAGTTTCCTGTCCCTGATTCGTGCGACCTTGCGCACCAATGCTTATCTAAAGAACAAAAAGTTGCGTCGGGCCTTCGCGATCAAACTCGATCCGAAATTGATACCGGATCTGCCCTTGCCGAAGCCGATGTTCGAGATCTGGGTTTATTCGCCACGGGTTGAAGGAGTGCATCTGCGCTTTGGCCGGGTGGCGCGTGGTGGCCTGCGGTGGAGTGATCGGCGCGAGGATTTCCGCACCGAGGTGCTGGGGTTGGCCAAGGCCCAAGAGGTCAAGAACGCGGTCATCGTGCCGGTCGGGGCCAAAGGTGGTTTCTATCCGGTCCACCTACCGGACCCGGCGGTTGATCGCGAGGGCTGGCTCACCGAGGGCAAAGCCGCCTACCGGGAATTCATCTCCGCGCTGCTCGATATAACTGACAATTTAGTTGGCGGCGCCGTGGTGCCACCTGCTGATGTAGTGCGACGCGATTGCGACGACACCTACCTAGTGGTGGCCGCCGATAAAGGCACAGCGACTTTCTCGGACCTAGCCAATGAGATCGCGACCGAGTACGGCTTCTGGCTTGGTGATGCATTTGCCTCGGGTGGATCTCAGGGCTACGACCACAAGGCGATGGGTATCACCGCACGTGGTACTTGGGAGTCGGTGAAACGACACTTTCGGGAGCTCGGCCTAAACACCCAAACTGAGGATTTCACCGTGGTTGGGGTGGGCGATATGGGTGGTGATGTCTTCGGCAACGGCATGTTGCTAAGTGATCGCATCAAACTCGTGGCCGCATTTGACCACCGCGACATCTTCATCGACCCAAGCCCGACAACGGCCAAGTCATTTGCCGAGCGGGAGCGGTTATTCGCGCTGCCGCGCTCGAGTTGGGCCGATTACAACAGCGAGTTGATCTCTGCCGGTGGTGGTGTTTATTCACGTGCGGAGAAGTTGATACACCTATCGCCGGAGGCTTGCGCCGCCCTTGGTATCGAATGCGAAGAAGGCGGTGCCGGTGGCGGGATCTCACTAACACCAAATGAAGTGGTGCGCGCGATCTTGGCGGCCCCCGTTGATCTGCTCTGGAACGGCGGCATCGGCACCTACGTGAAAGCCCAGACCGAAACCAATTCTGATGTGGACGATAAGGCCAATGACCCGGTGCGACTAAATGGCAATGATCTGCGCTGCCTGGTGGTTGGTGAGGGCGGTAACTTGGGCTTGACGCAGTTGGGTCGAGTCGAAGCGGCGAGATCGGGTATCCGGCTCAACACTGATGCGATTGATAACTCAGCTGGCGTTGACACCTCCGACCATGAGGTCAACATCAAGATTTTACTTGACGAGTTTGTGCGAGCTGGTGAGCTAAGTGTTGACGAGCGCAATGGGCTGCTGACCGAAATGACCGATGATGTCGCGCTCCACGTGCTCGCCGATAACTACGGCCAAAATGTCACCTTGGGCAATGCCCGCGCTGGAGCCGCGGCGTTGATAAGTGTGCACCTGCGCATGGTTCAAGATCTGGAGCGGCGCGGGCTGCTCAATCGGGCCCTTGGGTTCTTACCAGATGACCAAGAGTTTCAAACGAGGCAACACGCCGGTGAGGGGCTGACTTCACCAGAGCTCGCTGTGCTAATGGCTTACGCGAAGATCTCGCTGACCGCGGAGTTAACCGATGCCGGCCTAGGCGATGACCCGTGGTTTGAGATCGCGGTGCGGCGTTACTTCCCAGCGTTACTCGCGGAGAAGTTTGGACGGCAGCTGACAACCCATCCACTCAAGGATCAGATCATCAGTACCGTGACTTGTAATCAAATTATCAATCTCGGCGGCATCACGATGGTGTTCAGGGCGATGGAGGAGACTGGGGCGACCGCGATTGATGTGGTGCGCGCAGCATCGGCGGCTATCGAGATTTTCAGTATCCAATCGATGACGGACGCTATCGATGCGCAAGACAACTTCATCCCAGCGGCGGCCCAAACCCAACTCCACTTGGAGATGCGTCGACTTTTGGACCGAGCCACCCGTTGGTTCCTCCAAACCCGCGGCAGCTCCATTGACGTGGCCGAGCAGATTGCCAGGTTCGCACCGATCGTGCGCGATTACGCCAGCAAGGTGCCCGAGTCGTTGCGGGGCAGCGAAGCCGACCGCTGGTCGGCATTGAGCAAGCGTTTCATGGCTGCAGGTGCTCCCGCAGATCTTGCTGATACCGCGGCTGGGGTGATTGACACCTTCTCGCTCCTTGATATTCGTGAGATCGCGGGCCGCGCTGGCGAAGATGTGGCTAGCGTCCTGCCACTATATTTCACTATCTCTGAGCGCTATGACGTTGATCAACTACTGCTGCGCATCACGGCGCTGCCACGCAAGGATCGCTGGTCTGCACTGGCTCGCCAAGCCCTGCGCAGTGATCTGTACGGGGTTATCTCCGCTTTGACCGCTCGTGTCATCAGATCGACGAATCCGGTGATGGATCCGCTGGCGCGGATTGAAGCCTGGGAGGGCGCGCACCAGGCGGGCCTGGGCCGAGCCCGCTCCACCTTGGAGGAGATCTCGGGTCAAGAAGACACCGACCTTGCGACTTTGTCGGTAGCCCTTCGAGTGCTGCGCAACTTGGTTGCCCAAGGTGGTACTTCAAATGCGGATCGGTCTACGGACTC
>SHUQ01000059.1 GCA_009694585.1 Candidatus Nanopelagicales bacterium
GCCAAACCTCGCAGTCCAGGCCATAAAGCGCGCATGCAAATGAGAGCGCGGTGCCCCACTGGCCGGCGCCGGTTTCAGTGGTGAGGCGCTTGGTGCCTTCCTTCTTGTTGTAGTACGCCTGCGGCACCGCGGTGTTGGGCTTATGTGACCCTGCCGGTGAAACGCCTTCGTACTTGTAATAAATACGTGCCGGAGTGCCGAGGGCTTTCTCGAGGCGATGGGCCCGGAACAACGGCGATGGTCGCCACTGGCGGTACACATCAAGTACGCCACCGGGGATTTCGATATAGCGATCCATCGAAACTTCTTGCATGATCAAGTCCATCGGGAACAGTGGCGCCAAATCTTCGGGCCCGACCGGATCCATTCGCCCAGGGTGCAGTGGTGGGGGTGGGGGCATCGGCAAGTCAGGCATGATGTTGTACCAAGTTGTGGGCATCTGATCTTCGGTGAGTGTGTACTTATGTTGGCGGACGGTGTCGTCCATCTGGTAACCCCATTTCATGGTCTACTTCAGCAAGAGTTGATGATGAGGCGGACGGTACCCTGAAGGTGCCTCCCGCGCGAGGTGAATGGGCAACTTGCTGGCCGCCAATGGGGCAATTGGTGCTTGTGGGAACGACTGTGGGCCATCCCACAACCCCCGGCGTGGCGTCCGAAAACCGGTCGTGACCATTCCGTTATCAAGGGGTTTGCGCATACCGTGATGGCGTCGCATGGTTTACCGCCAGTCCTCCGACCGGCCCCGTGCGACGTATTTTTTGTTTGAAGCAACGCGAAGGAGACGTGCATGCACGCCCACCTCAAGACGCTCACCACCACAGTTCTAGCCGCCACCTTGGTCACCGGCCTCGGCATGGCTCCCACCGCCTCGGCGCTGACAGCGGTCAAAAGTGACACCATGAACGCCGTCGTCCCACTTACCAGCCAGCTGGCTCGGCCCCTAACTGCCGTCGAACTCCCGGTACCCACAATGGCTCGCGTCATTGAGCAGCTGGCAACCATCCCCGCACTGACCCCGAGCCAGCGCATGGTCGCCCATGTCGCGGTGCTGCGCAAGAAGATCACGGCCCTTGGGCGCAAGCAGGTCGGCGATGCCTACCGCGCCGGCAGTTCAGGGCCCAATGCCTTCGACTGCTCGGGCTTGACCCGCTACGTCTTCAAGCAAATTTCCGGCCGCCACCTGCCGCACAACTCCGGCACCCAGTACAAAATGACCAAGAAGGTTTCCCGCAAGAACGCCCAGCCCGGTGACCTCGTGTTCTACCTGCGCGGGGGCGCCCACCATGTCGGCCTATATCTAGGCCACGGCAAAATGGTGCATGCCGTAGGTCGAGGTCGATACGTACGAGTCCAGTCCATCTTCGGGCCTTGGTATTCGCGCCACTACACGGGCATGGGTCGGATCCTGCCGGCCTAGGCCACATGGCAGTCTGAGCCACCTACCAAGGAGGTGAAAACTTGACTGCACCAACTATCAGCGTCTGTATTCCCGCGCGTGACGAAGCTGCGACGATCGCTGCGGTGATTTCACCCCTGATCGCGCTAGGTGACCTCATCGATGAGATTCTCGTCTTCGATCATGGATCAACCGATGACACCGCTGCTATCGCGAGTCGTGCGGGCGCGAGCGTTATTGCATCCGACCGGGTGCTTTCCAGTTTTGGCGCGACTTTGGGTAAGGGCGATGTGCTGTGGCGATCTGTGCACGCTTCACACGGTGACATCATTGTCTGGCTTGACGCCGATCTCGAATCAAGTACCGCCGAATACGTGCGCGGTCTGATTGCACCGATGCTCGATGACGACACCATCGCCATGGTCCGCGCCACCTACGATCGCACCCTCGATGGTCGCAGTTCAGCGGGTGGTCGAGTCACTGAATTAACCGCACGCCCAGCACTGAAACTGCTGCAACCCCAACTGGCTCACATTCGCCAGCCCCTTGGTGGTGAATATGCAATTCGACGCCGCGCGGCTGAAGCATTGCCATTCGAAGTTGACTATGGAGTTGAAATCGGACTTCTCATTGACGTTGCCAGCGCTTACGGCGTCAACTCGATTCGTCAGGTAGAACTCGGCCCGCGCGTGCATCGCAATCGCACCCTCGCCGAGTTACATGTACAAGCCGGCCAAGTACTTCGCGCGATTATGGCGCGCTCTGGCCACGCCGAGATGGTAAGTAACGTCAGGCCGGCAATCAATAGCCTAGGCCTCGCACCCGGCAGCACCGTCGCCTAAATACGCGTCGATATCTTCCACGACATATGCGGCAACCGCGAGCGCGCTTGTCCATGCCGGCGATACCGCGTTGAGCATATGGGTTGATTTATCACCATGCTGAAAGACAAAATCCATTTCCAATTTGCGCGTAGGTACGTGAAATAGCTGCGCTCGCACGCCCGGGCGGCCCTTGATCTTGAAGTCCGCTGGCGATACCGATGGCACTAGAGCTCGGGCTTGGTTAACCAGGTGTTTGCGCGAATACTTTGGCAACTCACTTCGAAGCAAGCCGGCTACGTCATGATGATTACTGCGGAAGAAACTGGGATACGTGCGAGCAATAGTTGTAAGTTCACCCGCGTCGAATCCAGTAATACCTCCGTAATCCTCGCGCCACAGGGCTGGTATCGCGGTCGGGCCGATTTTCGCCTTCCCGTCGACGGTGACGGTTAGATGCACGCCGAGAAACGGGTTGCGCGGATCAGGTACCGGATAAACATGTCGCTGCAGGCGCCCCGGCGCCCACGAGCCATACCAGTAGAGTCCCTTGAACGGGAGCATTCGGTAATCCATGCCGACCCCAAACCAGTGCGCGACTTTATCGGCGTAAAGTCCGGCCGCATTGATCACGTAACCGGTACTAAATCGCTGACCCGTGGTTGTTACCCAGCCCGGCCCCGCCCCGGTTACTTCAGCCCCCAGTTGCACCGAGCCACCGCGCTCCCGAACTCGCGTGGCCAGCGCCTCGACAACGGCGACCGGGTCAGCAACCGAAGTGGTTGGTGACCACAGCGCCGACCCGTGCGTCTGCGCCAGCGGCTCAAGTTCACGTAGTTGAACTTCATCAATTAGCTCAAGTTCGACACCATTAGCCTGACCGCGAGCAAACAACTCGAGCAACGCCGGTAGTTCGGCAGCAGTTTGGGTCACCACAACTTTGCCGGTCTCACGAACGGTCACCCCGCGCTCTGCGCAGAACTCATGCAGGAGTTGATTACCTTGCCGGGTCAGTTTGGCCTTTAGGGAATCCGGCGCATAATAAAAACCCGCGTGCAACACCCCACTATTACGTCCGGATGCATGTGCGGCGAGCCGAGCCTCTTTCTCCAACACGACAATCAACGCTTCGGGGTTACGTGCCAGCCAAGCATCAGCGAGGGCTAGCCCAACAATCCCACCACCAATTACCACTACATCTGCGGTCGTCGTACTGCTCATGCGAGTTGCCAAGTCCCGCTCACTCGTAGCCCACCACTGTCATCGGGCTCGGCAATCGCATTACCGCCATGGACACGCGCCACGTGGCGCACCCGGTCAACCACTATGCTCCCGGTTGCGATGATTTCTGGGATATCGGTCACCTTGCGCAGTTCACGCAGGACTTCAAGGCCGTCGCGATCTGGCAGGCCAAGGTCGAGGAGAATTACGTCGACCTGGCCAGAGGTTGCAGCGGCCAAAACCTGACTCGCATAGGCAACATGCTCGGTCTCGATGCCATTACGCTGCGAGCCCTCGATTAGTGGGCCGGAGACAGCCGGGTCGTCTTCGACGACTAACACCAACATGTGCCCATAGTGGCATGTCAGAGGCTCTCCCAAGGGGGCGGGACCGCACCAAAGTCGACCTTTTTCCAATCCCGTCCAACTCTTACCTTTCCTGAACTTTGCGCTGGTGCGCTCGTGGCCTACCCCCATCTACTCGCAAAACAAGTGCACTAGACCGCTTGAAAATTGTTCAGTCTGATGTATTAGGTAGGAGGAAGGGATTATTGGTGTTGCCGATGACGCTGATCGCGTCACGCACTGGCATTATTTTCCGGCCGGAACCCCGCCGGTTGGCAGTCACAACATCACCCGTCTTGAAGCGTAGGTGGGCTGCTGGGCGGGACCATGTCATTGACCCACGCACCGGAGACACCTCCCGCGGTGATTTGGTGCAGGTAACTGTTGTCGCTGAAAGTGGCGCTGCCGCGGAAAGTGCAGCGACTGCAGCGCTCCTGCTAGGAGCTGAGCGAACAACTGCATGGTCGACAGAACCTGGTCCACTTGCCCTACTAATGACGGCTGAGGACATGATCATTACCGAGGGCTCACCCGCACTGGTTGGAGTTCCCCGTGGCTGATATTCCCTGGACTTGGTTATTGATCCGCGCCAGGGGTATCACGGCATAGGGTCTGCTCACTGCAGAGGTGCTATGGGGGATTTTGTTGTGCACCAGGTTGCTCGGTCGTCTGGCTTCGCCAATGCGACTGCTTGATATGCACCGCTGGCTCGGGGTCACCGCCTTGGCATTTCTCCTGCTGCAGATGGCCATGCTCCTGCTTGACCCCAAGGTTGCCTTCACGGTGCCGCAGCTCCTGGCAGCCATTCGCGGTTGCCCTGGGCATCATCGCTTTTGGGTTGCTGATCCAGTTTCGATTCTCGGACGCATGCGCACCAGACTCGGCAAAGCCGGTAACACCCTTTTCAAAAGGGTGCACCTCCTCGCCTACGCAGCCTGGCCACTGGCCACCGCTCACTATGTGCTGGCCGGCACCGATTCCCACACCGAGTGGTCTCTCGCTATTTTGATCGCGGGCGGAGCGCTCATGATCTTCGCCTTGCTGGCACGAGGGTTCATCCCGGCCCCGGCACCCCAGCGGCCGGTGCGCAAGGACCCAGTTCCAATTCCGTAAACGCAGCCCGCAAGCATCGGTTGTTCTCGCTGACTGTGGGAACATCAGCCCATGAGCACCTACGGGTTGGACGGCGTGCTGTCGTGGACCCAAGCCCACCATGTTGCTAGTACTTGCGCAAGGCAACTACCTGATACTTACGCGCGCCTCGATGAGGCGGCCGGCAGCATCTTGGCACAGCCGATCTTGACTTTGTCGGCGGACCCGGTGGTCGACAGTGCAGCCATCAATGGTTACGCAGTTTGCGGTGAAGGCCCATGGCGCATAACAGATGAAGCAACTTTGCGGCCCCATCAGGCGGTGCGGGTGCGCACCGGTGATCCACTCCCCGCCCATACCGACGCGGTGCTTTCAATTGCTGGTTCAGCAGCACAGCATCACGGCGATGGAACGGTCACCGTAGCGGGCATCGATGAACTCACCCGGTTGCCAGATGAAAGAGCTCGACCAGAATTTGGCTCGGGGATCAGCCGCGAAGGGGAATTCGCACCAAGTGGCGCGTTGCTTGTGCCCGCTGGAAGAACCGTCACGCCGTCGATACTCGCAATAGCGGCGGCAGCTGGCCATGACGGCATCGAGATCGTGCGTCCACCTGTTGTTGGGGTCATCGTGCTGGGCACCTCGTTGCTGTCGCAGGGGCAGTCACGTGGCGGTCGAGTGCGCGATGCGCTCGGCAATGTCGTGCCCGCCTTCGTCGCGGCGTGTGGTGGCCGCGGTAACCCGGCGGTGCGTGCTCCAGATACCGCCGACTTATTGCTCAGTGAAATTGATGATGCCGCGGTCGATGTAATCATCACCACCGGATCAACGGCACCGGGCCCCGACAACCATGTGCGGCAGGTCATGCGCGACCTCGGCGCACATTGGCTTATTGACGGAGTTGCCGTAACACCGGGGGCGCAGATGTTGCTTGCAAAGCTGCCCGACGGCCGCTTCTTGGTCGGGTTGCCAGGTGACCCACAATCGGCTCTCGCTGGTTTGGTCACCTTGGTCGCACCACTTATTGCTGCGCTACGCGGTGCGCCCCCGCTACGCAGTTACCAATCCGCGGTGCTCTTTGCTGATACTCCGGCCCCGGAGTTTGCCGAAGACACGCGGCTAGCTCCGATAAGACTTGAAATGCTGGACGCCGCCCAGGTTGCACATCCTCTAGCGGACGCTGGCCCCGCCGGACTATCCGGCTGGGCCCAGGCTGACGCGGTCGGGGTCGTGCCCCCCGGGGCCGGTTTTCGCGGTGACGTCGTGCAGTACATCGCCCTGACTTCTCGCTGATTTTCAACTCCTATCCTGAAACAGCCACCCCATCCCTGGTATTCCCTAGTATTCCGATAGGGTTTATCTAATGAACCTCGGAGATATTGATCTGGCTTTAGCCTTGGGTGGTTTAGTCGCTGGTTTGATGGTGGGCCTCACCGGGATGGGCGGGGCGGCACTTGTCACCCCGATGCTGGTGCTGCTCTTCGGCATCCCCCCGGCTGCAGCGGTTTCCAGTGACGTTTTCGCCGCCGCCGTGATGAAGCCGGTCGGTGCCGCTGTTCACATGCGAAACAAAACCGTGCACTGGGGCTTGGTCGGTTGGCTATCACTTGGCTCCATCCCGGGAGTTTTGATCGGCACGCTCATTTTCGCCAATGTGCTGGCAACTTCGGGAGCAGATGAAACCATTCGCACCTGGATCGGCGTCGTGTTGATCATCGCCCTATGCGCGATGTTGCTAAAAACCTATTTAACCGCACGCTCCGGGAAACTTCACTGCGAACAAGAACTGCTCGGCACCGCAATGCCGGTGCAGATCGTGCCCACCGTTGCACTCGGTCTAGTTATTGGACTCATCGTCGGGATGACAAGTGTCGGCTCCGGATCACTGATGGTCACCGTGCTCTTGCTTATCTATCCTCTGCTACGCCCATCGGTTTTAGTTGGAACTGACTTAACCCAGGCAGTACCAATGTTGATCGCTGGCGCCATAGCGCACGCTGGACTCGGTAATATCGATATTGCAGTCGTTGTTTCACTGCTTATCGGTCAGTTACCAGGCGTTTACTTTGGCGCTAGGTTGTCGGCGCGTTATGACGGACGTCGACTGCGCTATCTGCTCATGGTTGTGCTCGCAGCTACCGCTATCAAACTCCTAGGTGCACCGAGTGTTGTCGCCGGCACCATCGCAATTGTCGGTGTCTTGGTCATCGGCACCATGATGTTGCGTGAGCGAGTACGATCAACATCATCATGCGAGCCATTGTCATCACCGAGCCCGGAGGCCCTGAACGCCTCTTGTGGCAAGAAGTAGCGGCCCCAACTCCTGGACCCGGCGAAGTCTTAATTGACGTTGCCGCCACGGCTGTTAATCGCGCAGATATCTTGCAGCGACAAGGCAACTACGCACCGCCACCGGGGGCCTCGCAAATTCTGGGGCTGGAGTGCTCCGGGGTTATCAGTGCACTTGGGCCGGGTGTAACCGCGGTTGCGGTGGGCCAAGAGGTAACAGCGCTGCTCGCTGGTGGCGGCTATGCCGAAAAGGTTGCAGTCCCAGTTGGCCAATTGATGAGCGTGCCTTCCGGCTTGGTGCTCGTTGCTGCGGCCTGCCTTCCTGAGGTGGCTTGCACGGTCTGGAGCAATATCGTCATGTCCGCCCAGCTCACCGAAGGCGAATGGCTTCTCATTCACGGTGGCGGTTCGGGCATTGGCACAATGGCAATCCAGGTCGCGCGAGCACTCGGTGCCCGAGTCGCGGTAACGGCAGGTAGTAAAGCCAAGTTAGACATCTGCGAGCAACTCGGTGCTGAAATACTGATCAACTACCAGGATCAAGATTTCGTTGAAGTAATTAAGGAAGTCACCGGAGGCCGGGGTGCCGATGTAATTCTTGACAATATGGGAGCCGCCTACTTAGAACGCAATGTGCTAGCCCTCGCGCGCAACGGCCGACTTGCCATCATCGGAATGCAAGGCGGGATCAAAGCTGAGCTCAACATCAACGCTTTGCTGCGCAAGAACGGCACCGTGCATGCCGCCTCACTTCGGGGGCGCCCCGAATCTGAAAAGACCCTCATCTGCCAGCAAGTCGAACGCACCATCTGGCCGTGGGTACATGCCGGGCTTGTCACCCCCGTCATCGGTGCCACTCTGCCGTTGCAAGAGGCGGCGGCGGCTCACCAACTACTTGAATCCGGTGCAGTCACCGGCAAGATCGTGCTGACGGTCTAGTAAAAACTTTTCACCCGCCAACACTTGACATTGCCGGCAATTTTATTGCAACAACTCACCCTGGGCCGAACCAGCAGGGCTACCCCTTGCTAATTTTCCCCATCGTCTCCGGTGTGGGCGGCAACCCAAGTGTCGATGCGATCCCACCAATCCTGCAGCCAGAAGTCTAGGCCGGCGGCGGGGATTTGTTCGGCGGGCACAGACCACCAGTGCAAGGCAACGGTATGCGGGTCGGGTGGTTCATAAGTAAGCGGGGCGGCCCATTCGGTGAGTGCTTCGAGGCCGACTTGGGCTACGAACACGACGTCGCAAGTGGGGATCGCGGTGATCAGTGCGGCAACTCCGGCCAGATGCGGCCCGAGGGTGTGCCGGCGGGCGCGGGCGCGGCTTGCTTCGTCGTGTCGTTGGCGCTCCTCCAACCGCCTGATGGCCCGAGCACGGCGCTTCGCGGTGAAGTTGGCCCCTTCGGGGAAGATGACGACAGCGTCGGTGGTCTTCATACCCGCGCCCAGTTTCGCGAGTGCGCGCAGGGTGCGGCTACGGCCGGTGCGGCCGCGTCTAACGTAGAACATCGATTGTTGCCTCAACAACACACTGTGACCCGGGTCGGCGAGCATCGCCAGATTCGACACCATGCGGGGGTTGCGGTGGAAGTCTTCGAACACAAGGTGGCTAAATAGGTGGAAGTTGAGAAATCCGGCGTGGCGGCCGATCACTACGAGTGGCCGCCCGATCGGTATGTCGTCTCTGTCGGCGTCGCGGGATAAGTGAATACCGGCAGTCGGCAGGCCGGAGTCGAACAAGCGGGCTAGTAGAACACGGTATTGGCGGCGATTTCGCACGGCCGGCTCCGATGTCCAGTCCGGCAAACTTCGGATCGCCCACGCCAACGCGGGTAGTTCGAAGGTCAGCAGATACGCGCCTAGGGTGGCTACGAAACGTAGCAAAGATTTCATCTTGCGAAGTAGCACCCGACCGTCCGCGTTGGGGGCTGGTGTCGGTGCGACATCGGCGGACGCGGCGAGCACGGTGTTTGCTCTTGGGTGGGTGCGGGGCCCAGTCATCACGTAACGGCGGCCATACGCAGATACTCCGCGGGCGCAAGGTATCCGTGATCGATGGTTGAGAATACATGTTTGAGTTGGTTGCTGGTCGACTCGAACAGTTTGTTGTGATGGGGAGCAGCTGGGTCTTCGCCACTCGGCATGACATGAACGGTGACCCCCTCAGGGATCGTGTTCATCACATCCATAAACCCATGGCGCCTGGATATTTCGAAGCACACTGACGCAACTTCCCAAGGTAGTTTCGGTACCTTAAGCGGCTGCTCTATGCGTCCTACATGCAGCACATAAATCAAGCTGGCCCCGAGATCTATGGCCCGGCCGATCGGAATACTGTCAACGAGGCCGCCATCGAAGAAGTGTTGTCCGTCCAGTTCGACGGCCGGCCACAGGCCTGGCACGGCTCAGGACGCCATTACTGCCGGAACCAAGGGGCCGCTGTCGAAGTAGTGTGCGGCGCACTTCTCGATGCTGGTGGCAGCGCACTGAAATGGCACGGTTAAGTCTTCGAACCGAGTTTGTTCGCCCAAACACTCTACGACCAACTTATGCAGGGCGTCGCTGCTGCCGTAGTGGCTATGGCTGTGCATCATGTTCGCAGCAGCGTGCAGCGGGGCTGTCTTCATAACCTTCTCGGTGACGAATTCGACCCACATCTCGGTCATCGCCATCACTCCACTGAGGGTGGGGTCAGCTGCCGCCATCGCACCTTGAATCGAGCCGATCGAAGTCCCCACGATTAGGTCCGGGTGAATACCCGCCTCTAATAAGGCCCGCAGCATGCCGACTTCATAGCCGCCGAGCACGAATGCGATCTTGTTGGCCGTGTTCCCGGTCATCTGTGCGCCGATCGTTGAAGTGAATTGGGGTGATTCTTCAGTCGTGTGGAACGTTGCTACTCGTCATTTCCCGCAAAACACAAAAAAGCATTCACGCCTTTACCCCCGCGCTCTAAGAGGGGTTAAGCGTGCCGCCGATACCGGACGCATCCAAACAACAACAATCAAGTGGAGCACACAACGGGCCAAAATACAATGACAAACCCGATCAAGCTCGAACTGGCTGGACTACCCCCTGCGCTAACTGACCATGAGATGACTTAGAACCAGCCTGGGAATTTGATTTGCGTATGCTTCGGAGGTAGCGATTAGGAGAATCACCAACGTGGGTACGCGACCGGCTCGGCGGCGACCAATGATCGCCATTGGCATCGGCATGGCCTTACTGGCAACTAGCTTCCTGTTCGCGCCCACGGCGGCTGGAGTTGAAACCTCAGTGGTTTGCCCGACCGAACCCGCGCCGGTTACCACCGCGCAAACTGACGCGCTATTTGCGTTGGCCGCCGGCCGACTCTATGCCGCGGCCAATGTCGCAAACCTGGGAACACCTTCGAGCAAATACCCATTTGGCGCGACGGCCCGGCAAACCCAATACCTCCGCTCGGATGCTTACGGCTGGACGGCGGGTTTTTATCCCGCCGAACTTTGGTTGATGTATGAGCGCACCGCTGATCCGGCGTGGCTTGCCCTTGCGCGCGCGTGGACAAAAGGCTTATTGCCGGTTGCAAAATGGACGGGATCCCATGACCTGGGCTTCATGATTGGGCTGCCCGCGGGTTTGGGTATGCGCCTTGACCCTGACCCGGCTCAACGCGTCACTTATCGCCGCGCCATCATCAATGCGGCCAAGAGTCTGTCAACCCGCTGGAACAACAAAGTTAAGGCAATCGAATCGGGTGAATACAACGGTAAATGGGGATTGATTATTGATTCGGCGATGAACGCGCCGACGCTGATTGAAGCCGGAAACATGATTGGCGGCGCGGAGGGTGCGCAACTTCGCAG
>SHUQ01000060.1 GCA_009694585.1 Candidatus Nanopelagicales bacterium
GGCCCCTGACCGCTGTTGGTTGGGGGCTAGTTGCTTGCGGTAGTGAACTCAAGCACCCCAGGTGGTTTTAGTGCTGGCCAGGTGTCACTGGTAGCGGGGGTAACGGGGAAAGTGCCTGGCACCGTTTTCTACGGCCGTGCTTATTGCCTTTTTCCGGGTTTGGTGTTCCAATGAAGTCAGTAGTCCATCTTGGTGCCGCTAGCCTTTCCACAATTACTGACGCAAAGGACGTAAATCTGATGCCAAATATTGATATTGCTACCCCAGCAAGTTCAGCGCCAACTGATCGGCTCGCACTTGGTGTTGGTTGGGTGCGCCCGGGTGTGGCCAGTATCGGCGGCACCCTAAACCCGAACGGGGCCGGTGTGTGTGCGTCGGCGCGGATTGCCTGCTTTGAGGGTAATGAAGAGTAGCGCCTTGCTACGGCTCAAACGTTGAATCGGAACTCGACTACGTCGCCATCGGACATGACATAGTCCTTTCCTTCAATGCGGACCTTGCCCTTGGCCTTGGCATCGGCCATTGAGCCGGTGGCAACTAGGTCATCGAAGGAGACGACCTCGGCCTTGATGAAGCCCTTCTGGAAGTCGGTGTGGATCACGCCGGCAGCTTCGGGAGCTGTTGCACCGACCGGGATAGTCCACGCGCGGGCTTCTTTCGGGCCCGCGGTCAGGTAGGTCTGCAGACCCAAGGTGGCAAACCCTACGCGCGCTAACGCATGTAATCCTGATTCGACTTGGCCAACAGACTGCAGCAGCTCAAGTGCCTCATCATCTGGCAGTTCAACAAGTTCTGCTTCGAGCTTGGCGTCAAGGAAGACGGCCTCAGCCGGAGCAACTAGTTCACGCATCCTTTGCTGAAAATCAACGTCGGCAAGTTCTTCTTCATCGACATTTATTACGTAAAGAAATGGCTTAGCGGTCAGCAAGAACAACTCGCGCAGCGGCGCGGTATCGATACCCGATGCAAATATGGTCGTGCCGCCATCAAGTAGTGCCCGCGCCTCCTGAGCGGCGGCAAGGTTAGCGGCTTTCGATTTATCGGTACGTGCTTCTTTCTCCAACCGCGGGATGGCTTTGTCTAGAGTTTGCAGATCAGCCAAGATCAACTCAGTATTGATTGTCTCCATATCTTCTTCGGGAGAAACTCGACCTTCGACATGCACCACGTCATCGTCGTGAAATGCCCGGAGCACTTGGCAGATGGCTTCTGATTCTCGGATATTGGCCAGGAACTTGTTGCCGAGGCCGGCGCCCTCGCTCGCCCCTTTGACGATGCCGGCGATGTCGACGAAAGTCACAGCCGCTGGCAACTCGCGCTCAGAGCTGAAGATGCCGGCGAGCACGGCCAGGCGTGCATCAGGTACCCCGACGACTCCGGTATTTGGCTCTATGGTGGCGAAGGGGTAGTTGGCCGCCAGCACGTGGTTCTTCGTCAGCGCATTGAACAGGGTGGATTTGCCGACATTTGGGAGACCAACGATGCCAATAGTTAAAGCCACAGTCGGTCACCCTATGCGCCGGGCACCCGGGCCCGGCCCCACGGGCCTACAAATTTGGCTCAAGGACTCAGGTGGTAGTGGTGTCGAAGCCGGTGAATGTCAGACCCTGCTGGGACCCTTGCGCTATGACTAACTCACTTCCCGCACTTGCAGTAGTAATCGTCGTCGTCGGGCTCGTCTTGGCCCTAGGCATCGCAGTTGGCGTCGTTGCCGCCGGCCGTGCCGCTCGGCGCTCGGCGCCGGCAACCCCAGAATGGCAGTTGGCCCTGGCCCCGGTCACCGCCTCCTTGGGCGCCCTCGCCGACCAGGTGGCCCGGCAGCAGCACGAGGCCACCACCGGACAAGCTTCTTTGCGCACTGAGCTAACCACACAACTCAGTCAGCACGTGCTGTCGCTGCAGCGCTCAACCGACGAAGTTCGGCGTGAGGCCTCGCGACTCACAGCAGTACTTGGTCGCACCGGGGCTCGCGGGCGCTGGGGTGAGATGCAATTGCGGCGCTTGGTTGAAGCAGCAGGGATGCTCGAGCGGGTTGATTTCGATGAGCAGTCCACCCACCAAGGTGAGGATGGTTCGCTGCGACCGGACATGGTCATTCGCCTAGCCGGCGACCGCTCCATTGTGGTCGATGCCAAAGTGCCGTTGGCCGCTTTCCTAGAAGCCGAACAGGCAACCGAACAAGGAGCGGTTGAACAGCATCTGCGCCAGCACGCCGCGGACGTGATCCGCCACATCGACTCACTCAACGGCAAGGATTACCGCCGGCACGTGCCTCAGAACGCGGAATTTGTTGTGATGTTTCTACCTTCGGAGTCTCTCCTGGAAATTGCATTGCAAATGCGTCCTGATCTTTTGGACTACGCGTTTAGCCGCGATATCGTGCCGGCTACTCCGACCACCATGTTTGCTCTCATGCGCACCGTCTCGCTGACCTGGCGCCAAGAACGACTGGCGGAGAATGCAGCAGAGATTTCCATCTTGGGTCGTGAACTGCATTCACGCATCAGCACGTTGGCCCAGCATTTCGCCAAAGTTGGCACCGCCCTTGACTCCGCGGTCGGCCACTACAACAAGGCCGTCGCCTCACTGGAGACCCGCGTGTTGGTCACCGCGAGGGCGTTTAACGAGTATGGCGTGAGTGATGATGAGCTCCCAGAATCCAACACCATCACCCAGCAGGCGCGGGTCTTAACGGCGCGCGAGTTCATCTGCGACCCAGTGACCACAAAACACCTGGCTAGTTGAGTACCGTACTTCCGTGAGCGAAAACATAAACCCAGCCGAGGACGAGGCATACCGCGCCTTGTTCCGCCCCGCTGATGACAAGGAATCGGCACCGGACACTCCTCCGGTCACCACGCCGACCCAGAGCCGAAAACCAGCAGACACCGGTCGGCTATTTCGCAGTAACCGAGCCGAGACTGCCGAGGTGGCAATCGTCGCACTTGGTTCAGATCAAGTGTCCAAGTTGCGAACCGTGCAGGTCAGTAGCAGTGAGCCCGCACCGCTCGCTGGCCTCCTGCAACCTCCCCCCAGCCGCGTTGCACCAGCTGTCATTGCTATTACTCCCGACGCGAATTCACGAGCAGTGCAGGTGTTCGACAAACCGAGCGGGCGAAAAGCCCGGCGCACCTTCCGCAACGCAGAAACCGCAACACGAGATCGCGGACTTCGGCCGATCGGGGTCTACGTGGTGGTGATTGGGGCAACTTTGCTCATTAGTGTCGTCGATATTTTCGTAGGTGGGACGGGCCTTGGCCTAGTTACCGGGCTTGCCCTGCTGATCTCAAGCGCTTATGCAGCATTAACCGTTCGCACCGGTGATCTGGCGGTAGCCGTCATCGCACCGCCGATTGCCTTCTTCATCGCCGCGATCACGATCGGCCAATTCGGTGTCACGGTAACCGGCGGCGTACTAATCGGTCGAGCCGTCGCAGTATTCTTTACCCTCGCCGATAACTGGCTCTGGGTTATTGGTTCGACCCTGATCGCCTTGGTCATCGTGATCGTGCGCGCCCAGCGCCGCTGATTTATTTATTAAGCTTTTGCCTGCTCAGCCGCTTTAAGATCGCGACGCAACTCCGGTGGCAACGAAAAGATCAAAGTTTCGTCGGCTGTCTTAACTACTTCGAGCGCCCCATACCCGCGGGCGGCCAACCAGGCCAGTACTTCGTCAACTAATTGCTCGGGCACCGATGCACCGCTGGTAACACCGACGGTTGTTGTTGTCGTGAACCACTCCTCCCGCAGCTCAGACGCATCATCAACCCGATATGAATTCTTGGCTCCCGCGACCAAGGCGACCTCGACCAGGCGCACCGAATTCGAAGAGTTACCAGAACCAACAACGATCACCACATCACATTGAGCAGCCATGGCCTTGACTGCCACTTGGCGGTTTTGGGTGGCATAACAGATGTCATCACTCGGTGGGCTGAGTAGATTCGGAAACCTTGACTTTAAAACATCGACCGTCTGCATCGCTTCGTCGACCGACAAGGTGGTCTGCGACAGCCAGACCAACTTCGACGAATCGGCCACGTCAATAGTTGCGGCTTCGGCAACATCTTGAACCACCGTAATGGCATCGGGGGCTTCGCCCGCGGTGCCAACAACCTCCTCATGGTCAGCATGTCCGACCAACAGAATCTGGAAACCTTCATTGGCGAACCGCTTGACTTCAGCATGCACCTTGGTGACAAGTGGGCAGGTGGCATCAATGGCTTTCAAATTCCGCTCAGCAGCTTCGACATGCACATTCGGTGCCACTCCATGCGCTGAGAAAACCACGGTAGAGCCTTCGGGCACTTCGTGCAATTCGTCAACGAAGATTGCGCCGCGCCCTTGTAGATCTTGGATCACATGTTTGTTGTGAACAATCTCCTTACGCACATAAACCGGGGGGCCATAGAGTTCAAGTGCCTTCTCAACGGTAACCACCGCACGATCAACACCGGCGCAATAGCCACGTGGTGCCGCCAGCAGAATCTTCTTCGTCGGGTTGTTCACCCCTCCATCGTATGAGGCCTAGGCCGACCCTGCTTAGGCTGCTGCTGGCAAAGGAGGCCAGATGGCACTGCAGACCACCCCGGAGGAACCGGCGGCAGTTCGCACTGTCTCGCGGGCGGTTGCTGAGTGGGTTGGGCGCCTCGGCGCGATCTGGATTGACGGCCAGGTCGCCGAGTACCGGCCCCGCCCCGGTGCTCGGCAATTTTATCTGACTTTGCGCGACCCGGACGTCGAGATGTCGATCACCATCGTGGCCGATGCGAAAGTACTAGGTGCAGTGGAGCCACCAATCGCCGCCGGGCAGCGCATTATCGTGTTCGCGCAGCCGGAGTTCTATACCGGCAAAGGCAGCCTGCAGTTTCGGGCCAAACAAATCCGCGCTGTCGGCATCGGAGACCTCCTAGCCCAACTCGAGCGCCTGCGCACCCTGCTCGCAGCCGAAGGGTTGTTCGCGGCAGAGCGCAAGAAGCCGCTGCCGTTCCTGCCTCGGAAAATTGGCCTGATTTGTGGGCGCGGAAGCGCCGCGATGCACGACGTGATAGTTAACGCCACCGACCGCTGGCCCGGCATTGAATTCGAGATCCGCGAAGTAGCGGTGCAGGGTGTGCAGTGCGTGCCCGAAGTGATCGGCGCCCTGCAAGAACTTGGAGCAGATGCAGAGGTTGACGTCATCATCATCACTCGTGGTGGTGGCAGCGTAGAAGACCTGCTCCCCTTCAGCAACGAGAGCCTAGTTCGCGCGGTCAGCAATTGCCGCACACCAATTGTCAGCGCCATCGGCCACGAGCAGGACGCACCACTCCTGGATTTCGTCGCAGACCTGCGCGCCTCAACGCCAACCGATGCTGCCAAACGGGTGGTCCCCTCCCTAGTTGAGCAGGAGTCAATAGTTAATGGCCTGCGAAAGCGCGCACGAATTTCGGTGCTGAATCAATTCGAACGCGAGGCAACCCAAATTCACGAGCACCGTAGAAGAATGACGACGGTCATCAGCCATCTCATCGACAGGTCGACGGCTCAGATCGCGCACCTAGCCGCGCAGGTTCGTTCACTATCCCCCGCGGCAACCCTTGATCGTGGCTACGCAATCGTCCTTGCGGGTGACGGTTCGATCGTGCGCAATGAATCACAAGTCAAGGACGAGCAAATCGTCGATATCCGCTTAGCCAAGGGGCGCTTTGCCGCAACCCGAATAAAGGAGGAAGCATGACCGCGAAGAAACCAGAAGGCGTAGAAAACCCGAGCTTTGAAGCCTCCCGCGATGAACTTGCGCGGATTGTGCAAGAACTCGAAGCCGGTGGCCTCACCCTCGAAGAGTCATTAACACTTTGGGAGCGCGGTGAACAACTTGCCGCCGTTTGCCAGGGTTGGCTCGACATAACTCGCGCCCGGCTGGATGAAGCTAAATCGCCCGATTAGTTAGCCGTCAACGAATGCACAACTCGCTCAAGTTCACCTTCGGTGGTGGTGCCACTCACTACCGTGGTCACCCCGGCACCCACCCGCACCAAGGACTGGCGCTCAGGGGATTCGTATCTCTGCCAGGCCGTACCCTCAATGCTGACCCGATCGGCCGCAATTCCACCTGCAGTTTGCTCTTCGATGAATTTCACACTATCGGCAACAGACTGACTGACTTGCACGTATTGAGTTTCTGGAGTGACATACCCAAGGTGCAATACCGGTTGGCCAGCGGATGCAGGCGTCTCCTGCCACCTCGCGCTGGTCACCTGATACCCAGTAAGGCCCTCGGGCACTACTACCGTGAACGGTGCCAAAGTGCGCGCCGCTATCAGCACTTGCGTTGGGTCAACGACCTTGACAGCCTCCGGTTGCGGCCGCAGGGTAACCAACAAAATCACCGCGATCAGGGCAAGCACCAACCCCATTGACCGCACCATGTCGCCGACCGTTTGGCGCATTCGCGCATTGGGCCGACCGGTCGGCTGAGGAGTGGTCACCGGTTAATGATGCTGCATCCATGTTGAAAGCGCGATAGCACCGCCGCGGACGGCTAGGCTCACCATATGGAGGCCAATATGACCGGTCCGAACATCTTGATCACGGGTACCGACGTACCTGACCGCAACCTTGCGCTGGAATTAGTACGAGTCACCGAGACTGCGGCGATTGCAGCAGCTAGATGGGTGGGCCGAGGTGACAAAAACGGCGCCGACGCGGCCGCCGTAAATGCCATGCGCTCATTGATTGGCAGCGTGTCGATGAACGGCATCGTCGTAATCGGTGAAGGGGAGAAAGACGACGCACCGATGCTCTTCAATGGAGAGCGAGTGGGCGACGGCAGCGGCCCTGAAGCTGATGTGGCCGTCGACCCGATCGATGGCACCACGTTGGCCGCAAAAGGGATGCCAAATGCGATCTCGGTTATTGCTGTCGCAGAGCGCGGGGCTATGTATGACCCGAGTGCGGTCTTTTATATGGAAAAGCTCGTGGTCGGCCCCCATTGCGGCGATGTCATCGACATCACCGCTCCCATCGCCTGGAACCTCGAACAGTTGGCCAAGCGCAAAGGCGAAAGCATCGCAGACTTGACCGTCTGCATTCTTGATCGCCCGCGGCACGAAAAACTCGTGGATGATGTACGCAAGGCAGGTGCGCGAATCAAATTCATCACCGATGGTGACGTAGCCGGCGCCATCATGGCCGCCCGACCCGGTACCGGTGTTGATCTGCTCGCCGGCATCGGTGGCACCCCCGAAGGCATCATCGCGGCCTGCGCGATGGCTTGCCTAGGCGGCTCAATTCAGGCCCGCCTTTGGCCGCGCGATGATGCCGAAAGGCGTCAGGCCCTTGATGCCGGTCATGATCTTGACCGGGTTTTGACGACCGATGAACTCGTCACCGGTGACAACATCTTCTTTTGCGCAACGGGCATTACCGACGGGGATCTACTCCGCGGTGTCCACTTCGGCCCAGATGGCCCGACTACCCATTCAATCGTCATGCGCAGCAAGAGCGGCACAATCCGTGAATTACAGTGTGAGCACCCAAAACCTCCAAGGCGCACAGGTCTACGCTGAGGGCATGGACTTTCAGTACCAAGACCTCTTGCCCATCGGCGAGGACACCACCAAGTACCGGCTAATCACCTCCGAAGGTGTGTCAACCGTGTCGGCCGAGGGGCGCACCTTTTTGCATGTTGAGCCAGCGGCCCTGCGGCTATTGGCATACGAGGCCATCAAAGACATCTCGCACCTACTGCGCCCCGCCCACCTCGAACAACTTGCTTCTATTTTGAAGGACCCCGAAGCTAGCCCGAACGATCGTTTCGTCGCACTTGATCTTCTCAAAAATGCGAATATTTCAGCCGGCGGAATCTTGCCAATGTGCCAAGACACTGGCACCGCGATTGTCATGGGTAAGCGCGGGAAAAATGTTTGGACGATTGGCGAGGATGCCGAGCACCTATCGGCCGGCATCTTCGATGCCTATCAAAAGTTGAATCTTCGCTATTCCCAGCTGGCGCCAATCACCATGTGGGAGGAACGTAATACGGGCAATAACCTCCCCGCCCAAATCGAGATTTACGCCAATGACCATGAGGGCCATGAAGCGTCCTATGAATTCCTTTTCATGGCCAAAGGCGGCGGCAGCGCAAATAAGAGTTTTCTCTACCAAGAAAGCGCCGCGCTCCTAAACCCGGAGTCGTTCGCAACGTTCCTCGATGAAAAACTTCGCAGCATCGGCACCGCAGCCTGCCCGCCCTACCACCTAGCGGTTGTTGTCGGCGGTACCAGCGCCGAGTTCGCCGTCAAGACCGCTAAGTATGCGAGTGCCCGTTATTACGACTCCCTCCCGGTACACGGCTCACCAAGCGGCCACGGCTTCCGCGATCTTGCGATGGAGCAAGAGATCTGGAAGATGACCCAGGAGTTCGGCATCGGGGCGCAATTTGGCGGCAAGTACTTCTGCCACGACGTCAGAGTCATCAGACTCCCGCGCCACGGAGGCTCGTGCCCGGTGGCAATAGCTGTTTCCTGTTCAGCCGACCGGCAAGCGCTGGCAAAGATCACCCCCGATGGGGTGTTCCTTGAGACCCTAGAGCGCGAGCCCGCACATTACCTACCCGAAATCGAGGAAATTGCACTTGAGAGTGAGGTCGTCCGTATCAACCTTGACGCACCAATGGACGAGGTTCGGGCTCAACTACATGCACTCCCGGTCAAGACCCGGGTCTCGCTCTCCGGATCATTGATCGTCGCACGCGACCTTGCCCACGCCCGCATTAAAGCGATGCTCGATCGCGGCGAGCCGCTACCTGATTACTTCAAGAACCACGCGGTTTACTACGCCGGTCCAGCCAAGACTCCCGAAGGTTTTGCATCAGGTTCATTCGGGCCGACAACCGCGGGCCGGATGGATGGGTACGTCGACCTTTTCCAAAAAGCAGGTGGCTCATTCGTCATGCTTGCGAAAGGCAATAGAAGTAAAGCCGTTACCGAAGCCTGCAAAGCCAACGGAGGTTTCTATCTAGGATCGATCGGCGGACCCGCAGCTCTGATAGCGCAGGACAACATCACCAAAGTCGAAGTTCTTGATTTCCCTGAGCTCGGCATGGAAGCTGTCTGGCGCATTGAAGTTGTCGACTTCCCTGCGTTCGTTGTTGTTGATGACAAAGGCAATGACTTCTTCGCCGAGACCATGCGCCCAATTTCAGCACGGATCCCGGTCGGGCCGCCTAAGTAGCTACCGGCGGGTCATGCAGTCATGGGCACCGCCACGCCAGTGGCTCTTACCCTTGCCCTTATGCCAGATGGTCCAAAAGGCCCGGTCCTGCCAGTAGCGATTCCATCGCTGGGTTGGCTTATTGCGTAATGCGATCACGATCTTTTCGGCGTCCGCCCCAAGTTCCTTGCGAACTTCGCGCTGCATCATCCACGACGCACCAACCGCGAGCCGGCGGCTCATCTGGTAGGCACCTCGGTAGCGACCACCAGCGCTGACCGCCCGGTAATTCGCGCCACTTTCACGTTTGGTGATACAGCGGCGAACTTTTTCGCGTTTCGGCATGAACCATTTACCTTGATACAGGCTCATCATCACCCCGTGGCGGTCCCGGGCCTTGAACTTGCCAAGGGCCAGAGCCAGCTCGATCTGCTTTCGTTCAGAAGCAGCGGGTGCACCTTGGCTGACTCCTGTTGGTACGTCAGCAGCCAGCGCCACTGGCCCGGAGACCAAGAGCGCAAGCGTGGTCGCAAGTGCAATGCACATCGCACCGATTCCGCTGCCGCTCATACTCACCCGCCGGTCGCCTAGTTGGCCAATGTCTAGTCTCTACCGTGCCCTGTGATCAACGAAGTGTCACGTTAACTAATGGTGGTAGTTATCCACCAAAATCGGCTTAAAACGGTCATAAGTACCGACCTGTGCCAAAATCCCGCACGGGGAGACGGGTGACATGTGACGGGGATCACACGTTAATCCACAGCTCAATCCACAGGTTTTCCACTGCTAACAGCAACTCCAAGCACCAGTTGGCACCCCGCTGACAAGCTATAAGTCGATGCTCTCCAGCATCTCGGTAACCAAAGCCGCAATGGGTGAACGCTCCGAACGCGTCAAAGTTACATGCGCAAAGAGCGGGTGCCCCTTCAGCTTCTCGACGACCGCCACCACGCCATCGTGTCGACCAACCCTCAGATTGTCGCGCTGCGCGACATCGTGGGTTAGAACGACCCGACTATCGCGACCGATCCGCGAGAGCACGGTGAGCAGCACATTGCGCTCAAGGGACTGGGCTTCGTCGACGATCACGAAGGCGTCATGCAGTGAGCGCCCGCGAATATGGGTCAGCGGCAAGACTTCGAGGATGCCCCGATCGACAATCTCCTCGACTACTTCTTGGGTGGTGACAGCGCCCAGGGTGTCGAATACGGCCTGCCCCCAAGGTGACATTTTCTCTTGCTCATTACCTGGCAGGTAACCCAACTCCTGGCCACCAACCGCAAAGAGCGGCCTGAACACGATTACCTTGCGATGTTGCCGACGCTCAAGTACCGCCTCCAAGCCAGCACACAGGGCAAGTGCACTCTTGCCGGTACCAGCCCTGCCACCTAGGGAAACAATCCCGATGTCGGGGTCGAGAAGTAGATCAAGGGCGATGCGCTGCTCGGCGCTGCGGCCATGTAAACCGAACGCTTCACGATCACCGCGCACCAAGCGCACCCGCTTATCGGCGGTGACTCGGCCTAGTGCACTGCCCCGATCGGAGATCAAAACCAATCCGGTATGGCACGCGAGATCTCGAGCTATATCAAGGTCAATTACCGAGTCTTCATA
>SHUQ01000006.1 GCA_009694585.1 Candidatus Nanopelagicales bacterium
ATCGCCTCCATGTATGCGGCTTACCACGGGCCAAAGGGCCTAATGAATATCGCCAATCGGGCACATCGTTATGCGAGCGTGTTTGCCGCTGGCGTGACCGCGGCCGGTGGCAAGGTTCAGCACGCGTCGTTCTTTGACACTGTTGAAGTTGTCATCCCCGGTCATGCACAAGCGGTCTTCCAGCGTGCGGCTGAAAGCGGAATCAATATCCGGTTGGTTGACGACAACACAATATCGATCTCAACCGATGAATTGACGAGCGCTGCACATCTGGAGGGAGTCTGGGATGCCCTTGCTATCGCACTTCCGATCCTGGGTGATCTTCAGGTGGCCGATATCGATGATGGCTTGCTTGATGCGTGGGGTGGTGTGCCCGCGGGGCTACTTCGAAAAACTTCATTTTTGACCCACCCGGTATTTAATACTCACCACAGTGAAACTTCGATGCTTCGCTATTTACGCCGACTTGCCGATCGCGATATTGCACTTGATCGAGCGATGATTCCGCTCGGTTCATGCACCATGAAATTGAATGCCACCACCGAAATGGAGCCGATAACATGGCCGGGGTTCGCGGGCATTCATCCCTTTGCACCACTTGATCAAGTTGCAGGGTATCTAGAGCTCATCGCTGACCTAGAGGCGTGGCTGGTGGAGATCACCGGATATGACGCGGTATCGCTTCAGCCAAACGCGGGGTCGCAGGGGGAGTTTGCCGGGTTGTTGGCAATACGTGGCTACCACTTATCTCGTGGTGATTTTGCTCGCGATGTTTGTCTCATCCCAAGTAGCGCACACGGCACGAACGCGGCCAGTGCCGTCATGGCTGGTATGCGGGTGGCTGTAGTGGCCTGCGACGAAAACGGCAACGTCGACATCGTCGATCTTAAAGCCAAGATCGCTGAGCATGCTGATCAGCTGGCAGCCTTGATGATCACGTACCCGTCAACCCACGGAGTTTTCGAAACTGAGGTAGCCGATATCTGCGCCCTGCTTCACGATGCTGGTGGGCAGGTTTATGTAGACGGAGCAAACCTAAATGCCCTAGTTGGTCTGGCCAAACCCGGCAAATTTGGCGCAGATGTTTCCCACTTGAACCTGCATAAAACATTTTGTATCCCGCACGGTGGTGGTGGCCCGGGCGTTGGCCCAGTTGCTGTGCGGTCGCATCTGGCGCCGTTCTTGCCATCGCATCCGCTGCGCCCAGAGGCGGGGCCCCTTGGCCGCGGTGATCTTGATGGGGGAGTGGGCCCGGTTAGTGGTGCCCCTTGGGGGAGCGCCGGCATCTTGCCGATTCCTTGGGCCTATATCCAGATGATGGGCCCCGACGGGTTGGTCAAGGCCACTCAGGTGGCAATCCTCTCGGCGAATTACGTCGCCAAGCGCCTTGCGGGGTATTACCCGATTCTCTACACCGGTGCAGGTGGGCTCGTCGCCCATGAATGCATTTTGGATCTGCGGCAGATCAGCACAGAGTCCGGCGTGAGTGTCGAAGATGTGGCCAAGAGACTAATTGATTACGGGTTCCACGCACCGACCATGTCATTTCCGGTGGTTGGCACTTTAATGGTGGAGCCCACCGAGAGCGAAGATTTAATTGAGCTCGACCGGTTTATCAATGCGATGATTGCGATCAAGGCCGAGATAGATCAGGTTGGCTCCGGAGTGTGGCCACCCGATGATAATCCGTTGCGCAATGCACCACACACCGCCAATTGCCTAATTGGGCCTTGGTCGCACCCATATCCCGCTCGACTCGGTGCTTATCCAACCGGGGCCAAAGTCATGGATAAATACTGGCCACCGGTGCGCCGCATCGACGGCGCCTACGGCGATCGCAACCTAGTGTGCTCCTGCCCAAGCTTGGAAGAATTGGCCTCGGTTTAGCGAGTATTAGACGAAGACGCCAAGGTCAGCAAGTAGATTTGTTACTCGCCGTTTGATTTCATCGCGAATGGGGCGAATCGCATCGAGGTCGAGGCCCATGGGATCCTCGAGAATCCAATCCTCATATTTCTTGCCCGGGTAGATGGGGCAAGCGTCGCCACAACCCATAGTGATGACGGCGTCGGCGGCACAAACGATCTCGTCGGTCCAGGGCTTCGGAAATTCACCTGAAATATCAATGCCCACCTCGGCCATTACTTCGATGGCCGCTGGGTTGACCTGGCTACCGGGCTCAGATCCACCCGACCAAGCAATGGCGCGATCGCCGGCGAGCGCCTGGAAGAAGCCCATAGCCATCTGGGAACGCCCAGCATTGTGCACGCAAAGGAATAGCACTATTGGCCGGGTGTCTGTTGATTTACCTTCAACTCGTGCCAGGGCGAAAAGCCTTTCGCGAGCGAAGCGCTCAGCAAATAGTGGCAGCCACATAACAACGGTGAAGCGACCCGCGAAATCATCGTATGACGTGTGTAAGAACCGTTCGATTGTTTCTGCCGCAAATTCGCCAGCAAACTCGCTTTGCAAACGAGATGCCGCGGCGAGTAGCACCAGCTGCTGCTCAAGTGATAAATCCTCGCGCCGATAACTGTCATTCATGCGGATTTCCTCTTCTTTCGGGTTGGAGTTTGAACATGGGGGGCAAGGACCAATACGCGGCTTCGGATCTCATCAAATGTCTGCGCAAATGCGGCATCACTTCCAACTCGAGCCGGATCTGCGATAGACCAATGCAGGCGGGGATTTCTCCGATTTACTAACTTCTCATTCACACCATCGCAGACCGACACGACTAAATCAGATGGCTTTAAGACCTCATCTAGGTCACGCGGCTCTCTTTGCTCGAGCACCAATCCTGCCCGTCGAACCGCAGTGCGTGTGCGCGGATTGATCCGAAAAGCCGGATCGGTGCCGGCAGAACTCACTGGAACATTACTAACTTCGCGCCAGATTGCCTCAGCCATTACCGAGCGGGCCGAGTTTTCGGTACAGACAAATACCACGCGACGAGTACTGATTGCCGAGGCAGCGGGCAGGAGCTCATCGAACCCGTCTAGCTCAAGGTGCAAGTAGGTGCGGCGGCCATCGGCCTGGGATCGTGTTCTGGTTATCAGGCCGACCTCGGTCAAGATCTTGAGGTGGTGGGCCAACAGGTTGCCCGGGATCTGAAGGCTGGCCGTCAAAGTGTCGGGCGAGAGATCACCATCGTGTAAAAGATCAGCGATGGCCAGGCGCACGGGATCGCCCAAGGCGGCAAATCTAGCCACCCGGCTTGAATAATGATCAGTAACCATTGACTCAATATACACTGACCAATACGGTTGTCAAGGGTGCCGTCGCGGCAATTTCATCCAGCGGGAGACTAGGGGAGAGGTGAAAACCCGACCAGCGCTTTCACCGATGTGGTTTAGGGGAGCCCCCCATTGAGCGTAAATCAGGATGATTATCACGAAAAGTTATCGGGCCTTTAGGATTTTGCGAAAGAGAACCAATCGAGATCCACCAGGCTTTTCCCGGTGCCGCGAAAGACCAGCTAGATAGCTAGCTCCCCAACCGGATTTTCTAGCTGAGCAGTAAATGCTTTATAGCCTTTCTAGGCGGTGGAGCATCAAGTTGAAAATAGTCGAGGCTCGCGGATGGTGGTACGCCAGATTCCTAATTGACATAATGTGCATTATCGGCACTTGCAGGATGGCCCCGTTTGCGATTTAGGACAATTCTTCCCCCGCTACCCAAGATGCGATGGGGTTTAGGAGCCCCTGAGTCAGGTGCGCCCGGTTTCGGTCCGCCGAGCACACCCCCTCGGTTTTACCCGACCAGGAGCTCTTAGCCGGATCGCAGGATGGCAGCAGTGGAATCTGGGCTGCCGGGAACCAATCGCCCCTCCGTTACGTCCAAATCACAACTTCGGCGACTCGGACATGCGGGCGGCCTGCTGACTTGGAAGGACCGGCCGTGAAATCAGCAGCGATGCGTGGCACCGGACTCGGAGCCATCAGCTATGAAAATGACCGATCGGTCGAAGCCCCTGAGTGCGAGATCGTGAGTTACTCCTGTTCGCAGGGTCATCAATCCGTTATTCCATTCTCAGTTGAGGCCGAAGAGATCCCGCTTACCTGGATCTGCCGCTGCGGACGCGAAGCTGGCGCAGTAACCCAGGTACCGAAAATGGCATCGGTGACCATCTCGGAGCCACGTGTGCAGCGCACGCATTGGGACATGCTTTTGGAACGACGAACCATCGCTGATCTGCAAGAGTTGCTAAATGAGCGATTGGCGGTAATGCGCAACCAATTGGCCGAAGCGCAGCGCCTATCTGCTTGAGGGAAATGCAGCTGCAATCAATTTAGTTAAACTGGGCCTTCGATAGAGGGCCCAGATCGCTTTGCCTGGCTTTGATTTGCTGATTTGGAATCGTCATTTTGGGTGTCGACATCTGTCACGACTTCACCAACTACCAAATCCCCTTGCGCAAAAGTCGGTGCATCCGAGGGCGCCTGCACGAAACTGACCGTATTGGTTAAGCCGGCAGCGGAGATCCGACGGGCAACCCGTCGGCGAATAAACTCTTTGACCGGCGGCAGTAAAATCACGAGCCCAATAAGGTCAGTACAAAATCCCGGAATTGCAATAAGTAAGCCAGCGATGAAAGTCAGTGAGTGCGAGCCCGCTTCGCCATCGGGTAGGCGGCCGCTGCGACCCGCCACTCGAACACTTTCGAAGGCAGCGGAGCCTGCCCGGCGCATTACATAAAATCCAATCGGAATGCCCGCCAGCAAAATCAAGAGCGTCCAGACCCAGCCTAAGACCTGCGCCATCACCCACGTTGCCATGATCTCAAGCAGTGGATATCCGAAGAAGAGCACCCGCAAACGCATAGTGGGACCTAGGATCCTTGTTTTCGACTTTGTGTTCTCTTTCGCTGGGCGGTACGCCGGACGCGAGTCACTCGATCATCAAATCCCCAAACGGTTACCCGCCATAACGCCTCAAAGACGATGCGCTGACTCATCTTGCTGGTACCAAGTGCACGTTCAACGAAGGTGATGGGTACTTCGGTGACGACTAGGCCACGTTGAACCGCACGCCAGGCGAGGTCGACCTGAAAGCAGTAGCCCTGTGATGCCACGTTATGCAGATCGAGTTTACGCAAGGTATCGGCGCGGAAGGCGCGGTATCCTCCGGTTGCATCGTGCAGCGGGACTCCGAGCATGGAACGAGTGTAGAAATTGCCCCCGCGCGAAAGTATCTCGCGACCCTTTGACCAGTTCTCGGTGCCGCCGCCGGCTATCCAGCGCGAGCCCAGCACTAGGTCAGCACCGCGCAATGCGGTCAGTAGGCGAGGCAGCTGCTCTGGCTGATGTGAACCATCGGCATCCATTTCGACGATAACGTCATAATCGTGTTGGAGCGCCCACGAGAAGCCGGCAAGATAAGCCGCACCAAGTCCTTCCTTGCCGAGTCGGTGCATGACGTGCATTCTGGGGTCATCGGTGGCTAACCCATCGGCAATTTGGCCGGTGCCATCGGGTGAATTGTCATCGATCACCAAGATATCTACTTCGGGTACCGAAGTCCGGACTCGGCCAACTATCGCGGGCAGGGACTGGCGTTCATTGAATGTCGGGATAATGACAACAATGCGCCCGAGATCTTCAAAAGTCACATCCCCAGCCTACGTTCACGGCGTCGCCGGCTACGCTGCCGGATACTCAAAATCACACCCGCCCCGAGGGCGAGGATCCCTAGACCGGCCAGAAACAACTCCGGCACTGCGCCCAAATGGCCCGCGATGGTGCGCCCTTCTGCAAGAGCCACCGGGACTACCAGCGAACCCACCTCACCTTGCTGCATTGCCGTTTGCACCACACCATCGGCGGTGATGAACGCTGACACCCCGGTTGTTGCCGCGACCACCACCGTGCGCCCCGTCTCGATGGCACGGAGTCGTTCGATCTGAAGTTGCTGCTCCGGCTGGGCTGAACCAGCGAAGGTCGCGTTGTTGGTCTGTACCGTGATTACCTCCGCCCCACCGGCCACCAGGGCCTTCATCACTTCATCATCGGATACCTCGAAGCAGATCACATCTCCAACCAGCACTCCCCCGATCTCAAGGAGTCCAGGCTTATCGCCGGCCAGAAAATCGCGTTGAATCTGTTCGAAGCGGCCCAAAAGCGCGCTCAACTCTTTTCGCATCGGCACGTACTCACCAAATGGCACGGGATGGTTTTTGATATATTGAGCGCTCGGGCCTGTAACGGGATTCCAAACCACTCCCATATTCCAAACCCCCATTGGATTACCCGGGACGTCAACGACTGCACCAACGAGGATCGGGGCATTGATGGCTACCGCAGCGCGGGTGATGTCGGTGGCGACCGATTGATCCAGGAAGGGGTTGATGTCGGTGGAATTTTCCGGCCAAAGCACAAATGCCGGTTGCTCGATCTCGCCGCCTCGTACCTTATTCGCCAACAACAAAGTCTGCGACACATGGTTTTCCAATACCTGGTGGCGGACATCCATCACACTAAGCCCCAATTGTGGAGTGCCGCCCTGCACTGCCGCAATGACAACCGAACGCGGTGAATTAGTACCAAGACCAATTGGAATTTGCCAACCGAGGATCAAAACCACCACGAAGACCGTGGCCCAAACTATGCCGCCCGTGCGCTGCCGGCGATGGGTGGCTATGGCCGCGGCCAACAAACTGGTGCCCGCAAGTGCCACGACAAAAGTCACCCCCGGCCGGCCGATAAGGGTGGCGTACTTGCCTAGCAGCGTTCCGGCTTGTGCAAATGCCAGATCACCCCACGCGAACCCGCCCCAAGGTACTCGACCACGCAGTGCCTCTTGGCTGACCCAAAGACAGGGCACCCAAATAGGCCAACCGGGAAGCCGAGTGACCAATGCGATACCCATGCCCATCAGGGCTAGCCAGCATGCGCAAAGCAAAGTCAGGAGAGCCCACGCATCAATACCTGGTATTGCCATCCAGGAAATCAGCGGTAAAAAGTAAACAAATCCGGTCAGGAGCGCAAGGCCAAATGACCGCTTGAGGGATGCGCGGTAGATGGCGATCGTTAGAAGCAGCACACCAACAGGGGAAAGCATGCCGATACCTATAGGTGGAAATGCCAGATAGAAGCACACCCCCGAGGTGATCGCAAGGACCAAACCAACAGGAGCGGAAACCAATTGCTTTCTCATTGGACAGCCAAGTCGCCACTATCAAAAATTGTGGTGCCGGCCACCAACGTGCGCAGGCATTTCGGCTGACCTGCGGATAAGTCTGGGGCAGCACTTGCTGTGTCTGAGCACTGCCAGATAGCTAGATGAGCTGGTGCGCCAACAACTAGCTGACCGACATCGGAAAAACCGGCTACCCGCCAACCAGAGATGGTATGCGCATCGAGGGCAGCAGCCAGGGTCAAGCGTTGATCAATTTGATTATGGTTGGTTGCTGCACGCACCGCTAACCACGGATTCATAGTGGTGACGGGGCTATCCGAGCCGAACGCAAGTAAGACTCCAGCCGCAGAAATATCGGCAAGTCGATTCATTCTCGCGGCGCGACTTTGACCCAGACGCTGCTCATACATGCCACCGGGGTGGCCCCACAGGGCGTCGAACATGGGCTGCATGCTCGCGCTCACGTCCAATTGACCCATTTGAACTATATGTTCATCAGCAAGCATTTCGGCATGTTCGAGTCGGTGGGCAGCTGCTCTCATGGCCGGCTCGCCAACTCTAGTGGCGGCGGCCGCCATACCAGCCATGACCAGATCGGTGGCCTTATCGCCGATGACATGAAATCCCGCTTGCAGGCCAGCTTCGGTCGCCCGCACGAAATGGTCTTCGATGTCATCAGCAGTTAGATATTGCACGCCGTTGTTATCGACTTGATCCTCGTAGTGGTGACGAAGGCATGCGGTGTGCGAACCAATAGCTCCATCGATGAAGAGGTCACCAGCCGCGCCGATCGCGCCGAGTTCCTTGGCACGTTCAATCCCACCCTTGCTCGCCAATTCACCCCAGTATCCGGTAACAATTGGACCCGGTTCACTCGCGGACAAAGCCAGTAGTTCGCGTAGGTCGTCGGCGCTGGAAATCGTTGGCCCTGCCATCTCCTGGAGTGCGACGATGCCATGGGTGGCGGCGTGCGTCCGCGTGGTTCGTTGTGCCAAGGCCCGTTGTCCTGTTCCTATTGAATCGAGGGCGGCTTCGCGGGCCAGGTGATGCGCTTCTCGACTGACTAGCCCATCGGCACGAAAGCCGGGGGCTTGTTCCACTCCAGGTAATGCTGCCAGCAGAGCACTACTAACAACTGCCGAGTGTACATCAACGCGCGACAAATAGACCACGCTGCCCCAGGTGGCCCGGTCGATCTCGGTGCGTGTTGGTGCCCGTCCTTCGGGCCAGCGCGTTTCGTCCCAGCCATGACCAAGAAGTACGCCACCATGTGCAGCGCGAGCGGCCGCGGAGATCAAGGCGAGGGCTTCGACCAGCGACGTAGCCCGACTTAAATCCAGGCCCATCAAGGTGATACCCGTGCTGGTGGCATGCACATGAGCGTCAACGAACCCAGGCATGATCAAGGCACCTAGCACATCAAGAACGGCGTCCGCGCTATCGCGGTGGCGATCAGGATCATTTCCGATCCACGCGATGCTGCCGTCGACTATGAGCATCGACGTTGGCGCAACTACGCTGAAACGCGACTGTGGCGTATAGATAACCGCACCGGTAATCAATACCCGGCGTCGCACCTGCCAATTAGGTGCAGCAAATTCTTGGTTCACGAACCTAGCCCACGGCCCAGACTTCGACCAATTACCATGCGTTGCACTTGATTGGTGCCTTCGACAATCTGTAAGACTTTGGCCTCCCGGAAAAATCGCTCGACCGGAAAGTCTCTGGTGTATCCAGCGCCGCCAAAAACCTGAATAGCGTCGGTGGTTACTTTCATTGCGCTGTCGGTCGCCATCAGTTTGGCCATTGCGGCGAGAGATGAGAAGCTCATACCGGCATCCAGGCGGCGTGCGGCCTCTAGGTAGAGCGCGCGGGAAGCTTCAATACTCGTCGCCATGTCGGCAAGCATGAACGAGACACCTTGTAAATCGCGAATAGGCCGCCCGAACTGGACGCGAACTCCCGAATATTCAACGGCAGCATCGAGGGCGGCCTGTGCCAGGCCAACCGCGCACGCTGCTATCCCAAGGCGGCCCGCATCAAGTGCCGCGAGTGCCACCACAAACCCTTTACCCTCCTCGGCAATGCGTCGGGATTTCGAAACCCTTGCATCAACCAATCGAAGCTGGGCCGTGGGCGAGGAATTGCCACCCATTTTGTGTTCGGGGGCGGCAGCACTGAGCCCAGGGGTATCCGCGTTCACCAGTAAACAGCTGATGCCTTTGGTGCCATCATCAAAGGTACGCACCATCAAGTTATAGAAGTCCGCGACCCCGCCGTGGGTGATCCAAGCTTTGGTGCCGTTGACCACGTAGTCATCGCCGTCGCAGGACGCACGCGTCATGAGTGCAGCCGCATCCGAACCCGACTCGGGCTCACTAAGGCAGTAGGCGCCAAGAAGTGTGCCATCGAGTAAACTCGGTAGCCACTCATACTGCTGGGTCTCGGTCCCGAAATTAGCAAGTGGAAAGCAGGCTAGATTGTGCACACTGACACCCACCGCAATGCTCATCCACGCCCGAGACAACTCCTCTAGTACCTGCAGGCTGACTTCATAGGGTTGATTGCCGCCACCGAACTTATCGCCATATGGCAAACTCATTAAGCCGAGTTCACCCAGCATGGTGAAGATCTCACGCGGGAAATACGCGGCCGCTTCCGCCACATCGACCTTAGGACGCAACTCTTTGGTGGCAATTTCGTAGGTGAGATCTAGTAGCGCCGCAGCCTCCTGTGTCGGAAGTCGGCGAACCACTCCGCTAGTTGTCCAGGTGATAGTCATGACTACTTCACAATAACAAGCTCACGCGGCTGATGGTTTAAGGATTCGACTCCGTCTTCGGTGCAGATGACAATATCTTCGATCCGCGCCCCATAATGTCCGGCGAGATAGAACCCTGGTTCGATACTAAATGCCATGCCGGCCAATAGCGGCAAGTCATTGCCGGTGACGATGTATGGCTCTTCGTGAGATTCCAGGCCGATGCCATGCCCGGTGCGATGGATGAATAGGTGACCTAGATTTGCGGCGGTCAAGATATCGCGGGCTGTGGCATCGATTTTCTCGCAGGTAACTCCCGGTCGTACCGAGGCACAAGCAGCCGATTGTGCCCGCAACAATGTCGCGTAGTTGGCCGCAAATTCCGCACTCGGCTCACCGATGTTATAGGTGCGCGTGCAGTCACTGCGGTAGCCGTCTGGCATGGTGCCACCAATATCGACAACAATCGGATCACCCATCTCTATAACTCGATCCGACACATCATGATGCGGGCTGGCAGCATTCGGTCCGCTGGCCACGATCACAAAATCCACCGCGACGTGCCCAGCATCGAGGATCAAGTTGGCGATATCCAACCCAACCTCTCGCTCGGTACGCCCTGGGCGAAGTAACTTTGGCACTTGTGCATGAACTTGGTCAATAGCCACCCCGGCGCGGCGCAAAGCCGCGACCTCTTCGGCATCCTTACGCATTCGAATGGGTGCGATGATTTGGCTGGCGAGTACCTGTCGTACGGCAGGCATCGCGGCACGTAGGTCCAGCACCTTCTGGGCCCACATGTGATCGTCAAGTGCAACTGCCGAGGCGTCGCCAACTAACTGTGCTGTTAACGCATAGGGGTTTTCGGTTTCCTGCCAACTGCAGATCTCCATACCTAGTTCTCCCACCGGACTGGCAGTTGCCGCCAGCACTTCCAAGGCGGGAACCACGATTACCGGATCAGCGCCCACCCGAATGACTAAGCAGGTTAGGCGCTCAAGGGCTTTTGCTTCATATCCGGTCAGGTAGCGCAAATCTGCGCCAGGGGTAATAAGGGCTGCCTCGATACCTGCAGTGGCAAGACCGGCTTGAACCAGGTTAAGGCGTTCGGTGAAAGTCATAGACCCACCGTAGGTCATGACCCCAAGGCGGGTAATTGTATATCTGGCACCATGGCCCCTATGCCCGCTCCGGTACTGCTCCTTGACACCGCGATGCTCTATTACCGGGCCTTTTACTCACTTCCAGACACCATGACGGCCCCCGATGGCTCACCACACAATGCAATCCGGGGTTTCTTCGGCACCGTGAACCGTTTGGTCGAGCAGTATCAGCCAAGTGGCCTGGCAGCCTGTTGGGATGTCTCGTGGCGGCCGCAGTGGCGCGTTGACCTATTGGCGTCCTATAAAACCCATCGACTGGTGGTCGATGACGCGGGGCAATCCTCAGGTGCTGCCGAAATGCCCGACACCCTGAGCCCGCAAATATCGGCGATAGCCGAAATCTTGGACGCCATGGGGGTGGCCCGCCCCGGGGCCAAAGATCATGAAGCCGATGACGTAATCGCATCGCTGGCGACTAGTGTCAAGGCACCAGTAATTGTGGTCTCGGGAGATCGTGATCTAGTGCAGTTGGTTGACGACAAAGTGCACCTCCTGATGACAATTAATGGCGGCATGGAGTTATGGCCCTTGCTGACCCCAGCTGGCGTGGTGGAGCGCTTTGGGGTGCATCCGACCCAGTATGTTGACTTTGCCACGTTGCGCGGTGACCCATCTGATGGGTTGCCCGGGGTACCTGGCATAGGGGCCAAGACCGCCGCCGCACTTATCCAAAAGTACGGCTCAATTGACGAACTGCTACTTGCAGTGGACCGAGAAGAAATTGAAAAGCCATTGACACCAAGGTTCGCCGGGCTTATTCGGGAAAACTTAGACCAGATTCACGCAACACGAAAAGTCGCTACCGCCGTGCGAGGTCTGCATTTTGCAGCCGACCTGTCAATTCCAAAAAAACCAAAAGATCCTGCGAAACTGCAGGAACTAGCAAACACCTGGGGCGTAGAGCGTTATCTGCGAATTGGCTCACTCAAGCTGTGACGTATGAGCAATAACGCCACGATTAATCGCATCGATAGCCGAATGTGCGGCTCCGCGCATAGGGTCATCTGCTTCAAGGGCAACCGTGACCTGCCCAAGTACGTCAATGACTTGACGGGTCCACCGAACGAAATCACCCGCGGTGAGGTCGCTGGAATCCAAAACTGACTGCAGGGTGGCACCGGTAGCCCAGCGATGGATCGCCCATACGAATCCGGCATCAAGTGACCTCGTGACACTTAGGCCGTGCCGATTTTCGGCGTCGTGGATCATGCTCCAGATTGCGGCCATATCTTTCAAAGCGTCACGCACTGCACCGCCGGGGAGCCTTGGTGATTCATCGTCTTCTGATCTGCGCGACTCATAAACGATGGCTGAAACTGCACCAGCCAACTCTGGTGCAGTTAAGCCGCGCCAGGTACCTTCACGTAGGCACTGGGCGGCGAGCAAATCCGATTCCGTGTAGAGCCCCATGAGCATGGTGCCCGCTTGAGTAATGGCTGCGGTATCGCCTGGATTGGTCAGGTATCCCAGTTCGGTAAGCACCTCGCAAACCCGGTCAAAGCGTCGACCAATAGAGCTAGTTCGACCCTCAACTCGTTGCTCGAGATCAAGTATTTCGCGCTTCGCGCGCATGAATCGCTCCGCCCAGCGCGCGTGTTCCTCTCGATCTGAGCACCCGTGGCACGGGTGGTGTCGAATTCTTGCCCGCAGGTCAACAACCTCTGCATCATCACCACTTGAAAGGCGCCGAGTGCGCTCATGGGTCCAATTCGCGGTTAACTCTCGGAGCGCTGCGGCCAGGTCTCGGCGCGACTGGGCGTTGCGGGCATTGAAACCTTTGGGTACTCGCAACTTTGCGATCGCATCAACCGGCGTGGTGATCTCAATCGTCGAAATTCGGCGCACCTGTCGATCCGCGGTGAGGACCATGGGGCGCGGCTCATCACGTGGGTTGGTACTACCCGGATCTAGGACGACGACCGGTCCGGAGCGACGCCCACCGGGGATGATGAATACGTCGCCAATCTTTAGTGCCCGTAATGAGCTAAAAGCAGCGGCTCGACGTTGGCCCGCCGCATCACGTGTCAACTCCTTTTCGCGCCTGGTCGCATCCTCACGCAGTTGCGCATAAGCTTCGAAATCACCGAGGTGGCACTGCATCGCCTTGCGGTAGCCTTCGAGCGCTTCTTCATGCTTACGCAGCGATGTTGCCAAGCCAACAACTGATCGGTCTGCCTGAAATTGCGCAAATGAGGTTTCGAGAATTTCACGGGCTGCATGGTGACCAATTCGAGAAACTAGGTTGACCGCCATGTTGTATGACGGTTGGAACGAGGATTTAAGTGGGTAGGTGCGTGTTGATGCCAGCCCGGCGAGGGCCCTCGGGTCAAGGCCCGGCTGCCACAGCACCACGCCGTGACCTTCAATATCGATACCGCGACGACCGGCGCGACCGGTTAATTGGGTGTACTCCCCCGGAGTTAGATTGACATGGGTTTCGCCGTTCCACTTAACAAGCTTTTCCAGCACAACAGATCGGGCCGGCATATTGATCCCCAACGCTAAGGTTTCAGTAGCGAAGACAACTTTCAGAATACCTTGCTGGAAGAGATCTTCCACAACCTCTTTGAACAACGGCAACAGTCCCGCGTGGTGCGCTGCAATTCCACGCTCCAGTCCCGCCAACCAATCCTCATACCCTAGTGCCGCGAGATCACCAGGAGGCAAACTGCGGGTGGCCTCCAGTGCCGCCGCACGTATCATCTTTTTATCAAGTGGGCTCGTGAGTTTGAGCCCGGCATGTAGGCACTGCTTTACCGCGTCATCGCAACCGGCTCGGCTGAAGAGGAAGTAGATCGCCGGCAGCAGTCCATCGCGTGACAGGCGGTCGATAGCATCGCTGCGCCATGGAGTGTGTGAACTCCGGGGTCTACGTCCACCACGCTGCCGCCCACCGCCCATGCGCTCATTTCGGACTTCGTCGCGAGCAAGTTGCTCAAGATCTGGATTGACCAAGGTTTGCTCGTCATCAACGAACAGGTCATACATGCGAGACCCAGCCATGACGTGCTGCCAAAGGGGCACCGGCCGGTGTTCTTCCACGATGATGTCGGTGTCACCACGAACTGTGGCCAGCCATGCACCAAACTCTTCAGCGTTACTGACGGTCGCCGACAGTGCAACCACGGTCACCGATTCGGGCAGATGAATGATCACTTCTTCCCAGACTGCTCCCCTGAATCGATCTGCTAAGTAGTGGACTTCGTCCATCACTACATAGGCAAGGCCTGTCAATGTAGAAGAACCCGCGTAAAGCATGTTTCGCAGCACTTCAGTGGTCATTACGACAATTGGCGCTTCGCCATTGATCGTGTTGTCGCCGGTGAGCAAGCCTATGCGGTCGTTGCCATAGCGCTCAACGAGATCGTGGTATTTCTGGTTTGAAAGAGCCTTAATGGGCGTTGTGTAAAAGCATTTACGTTCGTTCTCAAGTGCTAAGTGGATTGCAAATTCACCAACCACGGTCTTACCCGACCCTGTTGGGGCAGCAACGAGAACCCCGCGGCCAGATTCGAGAGTCCGGCAGGCGCGCATTTGGAAGTCGTCAAGACCAAAGGGGTATAACTTGCTGAATTGCCTGAACGCACTGGCGCTTGCCCGCGATCGGCCGACTGCTCCGGCGTATCGCTCCGCAGGAGAGGACATGTCGTAAGGCTACGCAGTTAACCCGGTTAGGGAGCCAGGACGCGCAGGGCGGCCGGCACTACCTGCACCTGCACCGGCAACGGGCCGAGTCGTTCGCCATCAGCGTAGGCGACCTGGCCCGCTGCTTCTACGGTTATTGCCTTACCCCGCAGAACTTCGACCGCTGGGTTAGCGATATGAGTGCCCTTGTAAACCGATGGGAAAACCCGCAAAAAGGTGGCTTTTGATAGCTCATGCAACCAGGTAATGTCTAGTTGTCCGTCATCAATAATCGCGTTCGGGCACACCCGCATACCGCCGCCGTAGCTGATGCCGTTACCGATAGATACCAGCATCGCGGTGTCAACATAACTAGTGCCATCAACGGTGACCCGATAAGGCAGGGGTGCGAAGGTGCGCAACTCCCCCAAAATCCCAAGCAAGTAGCGTGATTGCCCGCGAGGCCAGCGCAATTGGTTGGCTCGTTCGTTAACCGAGGAGTCGAAGCCAGTTGATAAGACGCCCAAATACCAACGCTGCTCGCCACCGGGCAAGGTAACCTGCGCCAGATCTATCGTCCTTGGATTAGGTAGCCGCTCGATCATCAATTTGGCTGCAGCGGCTGGGGCACCCAGTGGAATACCGAGTGTTCGGGCGTTATCGTCACCGGTGCCTGTTGGAATCACCCCAAAAATTGTCGAAGTCTGAGCAATAGCCTGCAAAACTGTGTGTACGGTGCCGTCGCCACCACATGCGACCACCACGTCGACCCCATCACCGACTGCCTCTTCGCTGGCCAAGGCCGCCTCAGCCTCAGAGACAGGAACCACGATGGTTGTGTCTATCCCGCTCGCAACAAATATTTGTGCCGCAATACCCGCCGCGCTCATTGCGGCACCCTTGCCGGCCCTCGCATTGACGATCAGGCTAGCGCGGAGCATCAGGCTAACGAGTCGTCAGTTGGCTCTAGTGGATCCATTGGTTCGACCGGTGCTAGATCTTCAAGACCAGCAATCGTTGACGCCTCATCGTCATCTAGGTCACTGAAGTCTTGATCCTTGGGGCGACGCCTCGCGCGCCGACGGTCATTGGCCAAGCTGATGAGAATCGCAATGATAACAAGTAAGAGTATGGGCCCGGCAAGAAGCAGGAGATTAATTGGATCACCAGTTGGTGTTGCGACGGCTGCAAAGATAAACACGATGAAGATGATCCAGCGCCACCATGAAACGAGGCGAGCTCCCGATAAGACCCCAGCGAAGTTGAGCAACACGATCATAAGTGGCGCCAAGAAACCGATACCGAAAACCAAAATCGTTCGAATGAAGAATGACAGGTAGCGATCAACCGAAACAATATTCTCGACACCTGCCGGAGTAAAACCAAAAAGAATTTGCATACCGTACGGCAGCACGGTGTAAGCAAGCATCACGCCGGCTGCAAAAAGCGGTGTTGCAACTGCTACGAAGCCAAGGGCCCAGTACTTTTCATTGCGTCGTAGCCCAGGTGTCACATAACGCCACAGTTGATAGAGCCAAATAGGTGAGCTGAGAATGATTCCCGCGACCGCTGCCACCTGCATTTGCAGCACAAAGGGGTCGGCTACACCGGTTAGCGCCAAAATCACGGTTTGCCCGTTGGCCCGAGCCTGCTCAATCACCGTTTCGAATGGTGCGCTAAGCCAACCGAATAATAGCGGGTAGTAGATCCAGCCAACGACCATACCGATCGCGATGGCTATACCCGCTTTTAGCAACCGTGAACGCAACTCGCGCAAATGTTCGGTGAGTGTCATCGCTCCCGCGGACTTCACCTGCTCAACTTCAGTCATCGAAAGGGTGCCCGCTAACTTCGCTAAGAATTAGCTCTCGGAGAGACCCTTTGACTCGACAACAGCGGCTGGCTGGACCGGCGCCTCAACAGCTGCCGCTGGTGCTGCAGTCACCGCAGGGGGCGCCTCCTCAGCTAAGGCGGTCTCTTCCCCGCCGACGAGCCCCTTGGTCTCAGCTTTGAAGATCCGCATTGACCGACCCAGACCCCGTGCCGCGTCCGGAAGTCGCTTCGCTCCAAAAAGCAGGGCAATAATCGCAATAAGGACCAACCACTCTGCGCCACCTAAATTCGGCATCCTTAAACCTCCATGTCTTGCCGGCCGGGGGCACCAGCTGGCGTGGGTTGATCATACGCCGCAAGGGCCGCGGCCGACTCCATTTTGACTAGATTTCGCAAATCTGCTGGTTCTAACAGTGCGGCGTAGCCCCGTAGCGACATGATAAGTCGCACCAACCAGGCCGAGTCATGTGCCGCAATACTTGCGATGACACTACCGTCTGAATGCTCCTTTTCGACGCGCATCGGGTGCACATCCAGAGCCCAACGCACCTGCGGTTGCAGCAGGACTCTTGCGGTGAAAGCCATGTCTACTACTCGTATTTCGGAAACCTGCGAGTCGGTAGCGGTGATAACGTCGCCAATCTTGACCTCGACTATTCGATCAATGCGGAAAGTCCGGACAGCGCCCGCTGAGCGGCAAAACCCCTCAAGGTAGGTGCGCCCGTCGGTGGCCTCCAGCCGCAGTGGCTCGACAGCACGCTCAGTTACGGTGTCGCCTCCGGCGCCGCCGTACCGCAGATTGAGCAAGCGATTCTCCTGTAGAGCCTTGCTCACATTTGATAGAACTACATCAACATTGATGTCATCTAGTACCACTGAGGCATCTACGTCGCCGACCGCAAGTTGTAACCTATTTGTTGCAGAAACTAGTGCAGCGCGATCATGGGAACCCGGCACCTGGGCCAATAGGCGCAGGGCAACCAACAAAGACATGGCTTCCGCTGGTGAGATTCGAAGTGGCCTGCGTAATGTCTGCGGGTCAAGCACATGGATGCGCCCGTCATCCCAAAAGTCGATATCAACCAACTGATCGGGGCCATGTCCGGGTAGACCACAAACGATCAAGAGCCAGAGATCTTTTTCAAGTTGGTCAGGTGTCACATCAAAGTGATTTGCAGCCTCTGCGACAGACACCCCATCATTGACTGTTAGCCATGGCACTAAGGCAAGTAAGCGCGAGAGGCGGGTAATGGAATTAGCAGTTGCACTCAATTGGAATCACCACCATGCACTTGGTTGATTCGCAGGAGTGCTGCCCGCACTTCCGTACGCACTTGAGTTGGCGTCAAAACCACTGCACCGGTACCAGCGGCGCACACTAGGGATTGCAATTGTTCGCAAGTGCGAGCACCAACACGAATCTCGCCCGCTGCGAAGGGGTCTAGTTTTTGATTTGACTGACGCAATCGCCTTAGTTCAGCCCCTTGCCCAGCGCGCACAAAGATAGTCGCCTCAAATGGGCTGTCGGGCTCATGGGCTCCGACTAAAGTCCGGACATTGCAATCAGGTGGCAACGGGTGTAGTTGTTCCTCGACAAACACTTGCACGCTTCCGACAATTCTCGAGAGCCTGAAGACCCGCGTCGCGGCACGGTCGTGATCATGTCCCACGAGGTACCAGTGCCCATCACCGGCGACCACCGCCCAAGGATCAACACGGCGCCTCTTGGCCAGCGGCGCATTCCCGGACCGGTAATCAAATGCCACCACCCGCTGTTCACGCACCGCGGTAAAAAGCGGAAGGATCGCCGCATCGGTTTCTGACCAACGAACATTGACACCGGGTGAAAAACTCGAAGGCACGGACCCGGACCCCTGAGCCGCCTCGAGTTTACGTAGTGCAGTTATCGCAGCTGGCCCGATGATGGCCTCATCCCACACGCTCGCCGCCAAGGTAAGAACTGCAAGCTCTTCGGTGGAAAAAGCTAACCCAGCAAGTTCATAGTCTGCTTGGGATATCCGGTAGCCCTCAACCTCACCGTTGACATCGGTCACGGTGTCTATCGGGATGCCCATCCCGCGGAGTTCATCCTTGTCGCGCTCAAACATTCGCTCAAAGGCAGCCTCACTTGGGGCATCGGAATAACCGGGAACACTAATTTGGATATCGGACCGGCGAACCGCCTGACGACTAGCCATCAGACAGAAGACAAGATTAAGCAGGCGCTCAGTACGGTCAATGCGTGTTGACGCCATCTAATTACTAGCCGACGTTAATAAGATCGATAATGAAGACCAAAGTCTGGCCGGCGAGTCGGTGTCCTGAACCGGCGACTCCATAAGCAAGTGCGGGAGGAATTACCAGTTGACGGCGACCCCCTACCTTCATCCCGGGGATCCCTTCTTGCCATCCGGCGATGAGTCCATTAAGTGGGAAGCTAATTGACTCGCCACGATCCCAGGAAGCATCGAATTGCTTCCCGGTTTCAAAATCGACGCCGACATAATGTACTTCGACACGACCGCCAGCCATTGCTTCTGCGCCATCGCCCACTATGAGGTCGGTGATCACCAAAGAAGTAGGGGCTGGGCCTTCAATGAAATCAATCTCAGGTTTGATAGCCATGTTCGACTCCTTTCTTAATTTGACTAGGAAACTGCGGCAATTTGGACGACAAAGATCAAGGTTTCGTCTGGCTCGATCCCAGCACCCTGCGGTGGACTGGCGCCATAGGCCAAGGAGCCAGGGATTAGCAATAGCCGCTCACCACCAACTTTCATACCCGGCAGCCCGTCAACCCAGCCTTGAATCAAACCACCCGGATCCAATGGGAAAGACGCGGTTGTCCCGCGTGCCCAAGATGAGTCGAACATCGTTCGGCTGCTTAGGCCAATCCCGCAGTAGTTAACCTCCACCGTGGACCCAATAGCCACGGGTGCGCCGTCGCCGGCAACTAGATCCAGCGACCCAAGTGCTGAGGCTGGGCTTGCATCGGCCGCAACCGTGACAGTCGGCACTCCGGCGGGGTCGAGTTGCACCACCACTCCATCAAGTTCTTGGCCTTCCATAGGCGCGGACTGCGCTGCCGCCGGTGGCTGTGCAAGTGCGCAATCGGTGGTGGCAAACGGCGCCAAGGCCGCATCCGTGGGCGCCGCAGTGCTCGGAGTTGGGTCACTTGACGTGCTTCCGGAACAACCGGCCAAGACCAAGGTGATCCCGAGGGCGACGGTGGACATAGCGTAAAAGGACCTCGATAAGTTGCGCATTGCCTAACCATAACCTGCTGTCACATGCTGGCGATCAGGCGCTCAACCCGCTCATCTACCGCCAAGAAGGGGTCCTTGCAAAGGACAGTTCGCTGGGCTTGGTCGTTCAATTTAAGATGCACCCAATCCACGGTGAAATCCCGGTGTTTTTCTTGGGCGCTCCGCACGAAATCACCGCGCAACTTAGCACGGGTGGTTTGGGGCGGAATCGACTTGGCCGTGAAAACGTCAATATCCCTCGATACCCGGTCGACTAATCCCTGCCGCTCCATTATCGAAAACAGACCGCGGTTGCGGGCAATATCGTGGTAAGCCAAATCCAATTGGGCAATTCGCGGAGACGCCAAGCTAAGGTCGTGCTTGGCCATATACCGCTCAAGCAACCGCAACTTAATGGCCCAGTCGATCTCTCGATCGATAAGTGACAGGTCCTCGGCTTCAATCGCTTTGAGGGCCCGCCCCCACAACTCAAGGACGCGGGCAATTGTCCCATCTGATGAGAGATTGCGTCGGTCTGCAAAATCAGCCGCTTTCTCGAAGTACTCCCACTGCATCTCTAGGGCAGACAACTCTCGTCCAGTGCTTAGTTTAACGGTTTTGCGACCGGTCATATCGTGGCTCATCTCTCGTATTGCCCTAATCGGGTTCTCAAGAGACATATCGCGCATCACAACTCCCCCTTCAATCATTCTCAAGACCAGGTCCGCTGTGCCGACCTTAAGCAGCGTCGTTACCTCGCTCATGTTCGAATCACCAACAATCACATGCAGGCGTCGATAAAGCTCAGCATCGGCATGGGGCTCATCACGAGTATTGATTATTGGCCGTGAGCGCGTGGTGGCGCTGGACACGCCCTCCCAGATGTGATCTGCGCGTTGGCTAATGCAATATTGCGCCCCACGGGGTGTTTGCATAACCTTGCCCGCACCGGTAATGATCTGTCTCGAGACAAGAAACGGTATTAGTTGGTCGGCCATTTTACTGAACTCGCCATGCCGTTCAATCAGATAATTTTCATGGCATCCGTAGGAGTTACCGGCCGAATCTGTATTGTTCTTGAAAAGATAAATGTCACCGCTAATTCCCTCATCTTGTAGTCGGTTCTGCGCGTCAGTTACCAGGCCCTCCAAAATACGTTCCCCCGCACGATCATGCACGACAAGTTGTTCGATGCTGTCGCACTCGGCCGTCGCATACTCAGGGTGTGACCCCACATCCAGATAGAGGCGGGATCCATTGCGCAAAAAAACATTGCTACTGCGCCCCCATGAAACGACGCGGCGAAATAAGTAGCGAGCTACTTCATCTGGGCTAAGACGGCGTTGACCTTTAAACGTGCAAGTGACTCCGTACTCGGTCTCTAGCCCAAATATCCGGCGGTCCATGCAAACACCATAGGCCAATGTCAGCTAAGTAGTTCGCTCATTTTGCTGCTTGAAATGCGATAGAAAGTCCGTCTAGGGCGGTTGCGGTCAAGTACCGCTACTTCGAGCTCCGCAGCGGCTAGAGCTCGAGCTTCATCGGATCCATGCCGGCCTAAGAGGTCTACAGCCAACTTCAGTGCCTCGGCCAAGCCAAGGCCTAGGCGCCAAGAGTCTGCTAACGCGGCACTGATGGCCTCCGCAGAACCACCCATCGCCACATACCCCTGCTCATCTGCCACTGATCCATCAAAAGTTAATCGATACAACTGATCAAGGTCCTCGGTTGCACCAACCTCAGCAACAACGATCTCGACCTCATAGGGCTTGGGAGTTTCGCTGAAGATGGTACCTAGGGTTTGCGCGTAGGCATTTGCCAAACTCCTACCGGTGACATCACTTCGGTCATAAGCGTATCCACGCATGTCAGCTAGTCGCACGCCAGCAACTCGCAGATTTTCAAACTCGTTGTACTTACCGACGGCGGCGAATCCAATACGGTCGTAGATTTCGCTGATCTTATGTAGCGCGCGAGACGGGTTTTCGGCCACAAATAAGATGCCATCTTCATACTCAAGGACGATGACACTGCGGCCACGCGCAATGCCTTTGCGCGCAAAATCAGCCTTATCCTTGATGATTTGTTCAGGTGATACGTAGAACGGGACACTCATGCGGCTCCCCCGTCATTTATCTGAGCCATCGGGCCGTCCGGGCGCTCCATTCGGCGCGCAACGAGCCTGGTGACTTTTGCCGCTATATCGGACTCATCCACAATGCGCACGCCATCACGGTCGGCAACAGCAACCACCGGGAAGATTCTACGGGCTAGATCGGGGCCACCGGTAGCGCTGTCGTCATCAGCTGCGTCATAAAGCACCTCTAGTGCCACTGCAATCGCTTCGTCTAGCTCGATGCTCGGCTGGTATAGCTTCTTCAGCGAACCACGGGCAAAGAATGCGCCTGAACCAACAGCGTAGAAATCGTGTTCCTCATATAGGCCGCCGGTTACGTCATAGGAAAATATGCGTCCGCGCCCTCGAATGAGGTCATATCCCGCCAGCAGCGGTACTACCGCTAAACCTTGCATTGCTAGGCCTAAGTTGCCGCGCAGCAAAGTTGCTAGTCGATTCGCCTTGCCGTCAAGGGAAAGGGACAGGCCCTCGATCTTCTCGTAGTGCTCAAGTTCAACCTGAAACAGCCGCACAAGTTCAACTGCGATACCCGCCGTGCCGGCGATGCCGATCATCGAATGCTCATCGGCAATAAATACCTTCTCAATATCGCGCTGGGCGATGACATTGCCCATGGTTGCCCGACGATCCCCGGCCATTACGGCTCCAAAATCACCGCGCAAAGACACAATGGTGGTGCCGTGTGGTGCCAGCGAATTGGCATCTCCTGGACTCATCGGCAATCGTCCAGGAAGTACCTCGGGGGCCAGATCAGCCAAGAAATCCGCGAATGACGGCGACCCGGTCGCCATGTAGGCATGCGGGAGGCCAAGATGCGGAGTCATTCTCCACCTTTTTGCACAAACGACTTCACGAAATCCTCAGCATTTACTTCGAGAACCTCATCGATTTCATCCAAGATGGAATCCACATCCGCATCTAGGCTCGACATATTAGCCGTGTCGGCGGTGGATTCCACATCTTCGGTCTGCGTCTCACGGCCGGTGCGGCGTTCGGCTTTCCCCTGCTTAGGCATGCTCATAGGCTACCGGCATCCAGGGCGTGGTGGATACTTTGGAGGTCAGTCACCGCCGTTTGCGGTTAAAGCCGCGACCAAATCATGCGCCATTGGGCAGGAATCCAGCAATGGCCCCACGTGCGCTTTAGTACCTCGGCTGGGCTCAAGGGTGGGTACGCGCAATAACGATGGCGCACCCGGAATATCAAAAACCACCGAATCCCAAGACGCAGCGGCGATAAATTCCGGGTAACGACGGACACATTCTCCGCGAAAATAGGCGCGCGTGTCAGTGGGAGGCTCGACAACCGCGGCCAACACTTGGTCGTCAGTGAACAGCCGAGCGAGGCGTCCTCGGTTCTCAAGCTTCGCTGCCAAACCCCGCTCCGGTCGAATATCGGCATATTGCAGGTCAACAGCCTGCAGTTTTGGCGAATTCCAGCTAAGGCGGTCGCGGGTTCGGAAACTCTCGAGCAGTTGCAGTTTCGCTACCCAATCAACTTCGTTAGCACAACCCCAAAGATTGGTGGTTAGACGATCAAGCATCAATCCCCAGCGATCTAGCACATCGCGGGTTTGGTCATCAACTTGCAGCCCATACTTCTCATCGCAATATCTCGTGGCCAGCATCCAAAATTCGCGTTGGATTTCTAGGGCCGTGAGTTTCCGACCGTGCTCAAGGGTTAGGCGATGGCGCAGAGAGTAATCGTGGCTGACTTGATGGATTTCACGTACTGGGTGCTGCGGCATAAAGTCATGGCCCTCCAGGAATTTGTCCTCGATCATCGCAAGTACCAGCGAGGTGGTGCCCATTTTCAAATACGTAGCAACATCACTCAGGTTCGCATCCCCAACGATGACATGAAGTCGGCGGTAGAACTCAGGATCAGCGTGCGGCTCGTCGCGGGTATTGATGATCGGACGCTTCAGAGTTGTCTCAAGGCCCACCTCAACTTCAAAGAAGTCGGCCCGTTGGCTAATTTGATAGCGCAGGTCATGACCGTCTTGGCCAATGCCGAGGCGACCGGCACCGGCAAAGACCTGGCGGGTGATAAAGAATGGTATGAGCAAGCGCACGATCTCGGCGAATGGCGTCGCTCGGGGCATCAGATAGTTCTCGTGACAACCGTATGAGGCGCCCTTGTTGTCAGTATTGTTTTTATAAAGCAGGATTGGCGAACCACCGGGTGCTGCAGTCGCTAATCTGGCAGCTTTATCCATCACTAGCATCCCGGCTCTGTCCCAAAGCACTGCGTCCATTGGATTGGTTACTTCAGGTGCGGAGTACTCAGGGTGGGCATGGTCGACATAAAGGCGCGCGCCATTCGTCAAGATGACATTCGCAAGTCCAAGGTCCTCATCGGTAAGTTGCGACAAATCGGCATCAGCACGCGACATGTCGAAGCCGCGGGCATCACGCAGCGGGAATTCCTCGTTATAGTCCCACCTAGGGCCGCGTCTAACACCGGGTAAAGCAAAGTTGGCATACGCATTGACAATTTGCGAGGACGCGACTATCGCATTGGCAGTTGGTTGCCCGGTTACTGAAATTCCGTACTCAGTCTCGATGCCCATTACCCGATGAACACTCATCTTGCAATCACCAGATCAAAGGTACTGACCGGTGTTAGCAATGGTGGCGATTGAGCGCCCGGCCTCACTGCCCTTCTTGCCCTGAATCAGGGTGCGGATAAAGACAATGCGTTCACCCTTTTTACCAGAAATCCGGGCCCAGTCATCCGGGTTCGTGGTATTTGGCAAATCTTCATTCTCTCGGAACTCATCGATGCAGGCATCCAAGACATGATGGATGCGAATGCCCTTTTCGCCGGTGGCAAGAAAATCTTTGATTGCTGACTTCTTCGCCCGTGACACAATATTTTCAATCATGGCGCCGGAGTTAAAATCCTTAAAGTAGAGCACTTCCTTATCGCCATTGGCGTAGGTGACTTCAAGGAACTTATTTTCCTCAGCCTCTGAATACATGAACTCGGCCGACCGTTGGATCATGGCGGTGCAGGCGGCCGCAGCGTCGCCGCCATGTTCAGCTAGGTCCTCAGCGTGAATTGGCAAAGTAGGAACCAGATACTTGCTGAATATCTCCCTGGCGGCTTCCGCATCGGGACGGTCGATCTTGATCTTGACGTCAAGGCGCCCGGGTCGCAAGATAGCCGGGTCAATCATGTCCTCACGATTGGAAGCGCCGATGATAATCACGTTATCGAGGGTCTCGACGCCATCAATCTCACTGAGTAACTGCGGCACGATGGTGTTCTCGACGTCACTTGAAACTCCCGAGCCCCGGGTTCGGAACAGGGAATCCATTTCATCGAAGAAAACAATCACCGGCATGCCCTCGGATGCCTTCTCGCGGGCCCGCTGGAACACTAGGCGAATATGACGCTCGGTTTCACCAACATACTTATTCAACAGCTCCGGACCCTTGATATTGAGGAAGAACGACCTGCCCTCCTCGCCCCCTGTTCGTTCCGCCACTTTCTTCGCCAGTGAATTTGCCACCGCTTTGGCGATCAGCGTCTTGCCGCAACCAGGTGGGCCATAGAGCAAGATGCCCTTGGGAGCCTTGAGTGCGTGCTCTGCGAATAACTCCGGATGCATGAACGGCAACTCCACAGCGTCGCGAATGGATTCAATCTGCTCGCGCAAACCACCGATGTCCGAATAGTCGATATCGGGAACCTCTTCGAGAATCAACTGCTCGACCTCAGCCTTCGGGACTTTCTCGTATACGTACCCCGCGCGCACATCAAAGAGCAACGAGTCACCAGCGCGCACCTTCAAAGCGCGCAGCGGCCCGGCAACTCGGACCACCCGTTCTTCATCGGCGTGGCCAATAACTAGTGCCCGATCTCCCGCACCAAGGTATTCCTTGAAAGTCACAAGTTCACCGACATCTTCAAATGTTCGAACCGCCACCACGTTCATTGACTCATTGAGCATGACTTCTTGGCCCGGCTGCAAAGCTGCAGCATCAACACTTGGGCTCACTGACACGCGGAGCTTCTTGCCGCTGGCCATGATGTCGACCGAGCCGTCCTCATGGAGATAAAGGAACGCCCCGAAGCCACTAGGCGGCTCCGCTAGTCGGTCCACCTCTTGCTTCAAGGTGACAATCTGTTCACGGGCATCACGCAAAGTACAAATTAGGCGGTCGTTATGGTCCGTTTGAGCTGCCAATTCACTGCGCAGATGGGCTAAGTCGGCGGTATTAGAACCCGCGGGCTCATGTGAGGTCTCGGGCACTACTCCTCCTACCGGTCGCACTTGCTCCACGTGGATATACCAAGACTCTAACCGCAAAAGCCGTTTTTGGCGCCCCTGGAGCTGGCGGTGTCAGAAACTACCTTTAACCCTGATGCATGTAGGCGCACTATGCCGATTGGTCTGGGTCCATGGTGGCGCCTGGCCCGGTGTAATCCTCACCATAGGCACTAGGTGCCGGCCGACGACGGCGAATCGGCATCACCGCGCCAGCTGCCAGGCGCCGAGCCGCGACCAAAAACCCCGTGTGCCCGCTCATCCGGTGATCGGGGCGGACCGAAAGCCCGTCTAGGTGCCAGGTACGCACCAAAGACTCTTCAGCCCGCGGCTCGGTCCAGTCGCCGGCCAAACGGATAGTTTCAACAAGTTTGGATAGTTGGGTAGCAGTGGCAACATAACCCACGAGAACACCGCCTGGTTCCAAAGCCGCGGCCACCATCGGTAAGCAATCCCAGGGCGCGAGCATGTCGAGCACCACCGCGTCCAAGCCCGCGTCTGTCAGGTTCTCCTCTAGATCGCCGACCGTCAATTGCCAGCAGGTGGGCAGTCCTCCGAACCAGGTGGCGACATTTCGGGTGGCGACCTCGGCGAAATCTGCTCGGCGTTCAAAACTATGGACGTAGCCTGCATCGCCCACCGCACGTAAAAGTGAACAGGTCAAAGCACCGGAGCCGACCCCAGCTTCGGCGACCCTCATCCCCGGACCGAGACCGGCCAACCCGATGATGCGGGCGGAATCCTTCGGGTAAATAACGGCGGCTCCGCGCGACATGCTCAGGACAAAGTCGTCAAGTAACGGCCTAAGCGCTAAATAAGCGGTGCTCCCGGAGTTGGTAACTACCGATCCCTGGGCAAGACCGATGAGGTCGTCGTGCTCGATAGCGCCTCGGTGGCTGTGGAAGGACTTCCCCGGCGTCAAGGTAATCGTGTGCATGCGCCCTTTGGGGTCGGTCAACTGCACTAGGTCGCCTGCAACAAATGGTCCGCTACGGGCACTATTGGTAACCGAAACCGGGTCGGTTGAAAATGGAGCGTGGGCGCGTGCCATTCGTCGAACACTAGTGGGTGCTAGTTGGCCTAGGCTGCAGCCATGACGAAAACCGAGGCCGAAGTCGGTCTCGTTGACTATCCAACCTCGCTCTCGCCTTCGCGGGCGAGTGACTTCATGACATGCCCCTTGCTATTTCGCTTCCGCTCGATCGATCGCTTGCCACAGGACCCATCACCTGCCGCCCTAAGAGGCACCATGGTGCACCGGGCACTTGAACTGCTATTCGATTTACCCCCAGAAGCCCGGACTCTAGGTGCGGCCAACGCCTTACTGGAGCAAACTTGGGTTGAGCTTTCGGCAGCTGACCCCCAATCAGCGGCGGTGCTGCAGGCGGAGTTGTCGTTAAAGCCGGAGGCACCAGCTGCAGAGGTAGCGGCCGCTGTAATTGCGCCCGCTGCAATTTACCTAGACACCTATTTTGCTCTTGAGAATCCGCAACGCTTGGAACCCCATGAGCGTGAGTTCGGAGTCGCCGTTGAAATTGCCGATAACTTTACCATCAGAGGCTTCATTGACCGTGTTGATCGTACGCCTGCGGGCGACATTCGGATTGTTGATTACAAAACTGGCCGAGCACCGACCGCTAAGTATCAAGACAAAGCAATGTTTCAGATGCGCTTTTATGCCCTCGCGTGGTGGCGCCTAACGGGTGTAGTGCCAAAGATGTTGCAGTTGATCTACTTGGGTAGCAATAACATGATCCGCTACGAACCAAGTCAGAGCGATCTGGAAGCTACCGAGGCAAAGATTCTGGCCTTGCGCCTTGCAATTAATGAGTCTGCTAATAGTGGGATCTTTGCCCCTACCACTTCTAAGCTTTGCGACTGGTGCAGTTTTCGGGCTCTATGCCCGGCCTGGGGTGGGACTCCCCCAGCACTACCGCCAGTGAGTTTGTGGATCGCGCCGCCAATCCCAGACGGACTTGCTACCTAGCTCAAGACTTTGTCGCAAGATCCCACAAGCTTTCGAAACTTTTCCCAGCCAGATCCTTGATACGGGCGAGCCCCACGAAGTTGCCCAAAGGCGCCAAGTGCTCTATGGCCACAACCTGGCAGCCGGCATCAATAGCCGCCCGCAATCCGGTCGGTGAATCCTCAACCACAAGGCACTGCCGTGGTTTAGTTTCGAGCGCGGCTGCTGCGCTTATGTATGGGTCTGGATGCGGCTTTGGGTCTCTAACCTCATCCCCTACGACAAGTACACCGAATGGGTCATAGCCGAAATCAGCAATTATGCTTCAGTGTGCACCATCAACTACTGCGCGCGGGGAGTTTGTCACTAACGCCAGCGGCAACTGCAGCGCGCGTGCACTAGCAACCAGTTCACGCGCCCCAGACATCCATGGGATTTGCTTTGCGGTGTACTGCTCACGAACACGAGCCATCAAAAAAGCCTCGACCCAGTCACTGTCGTACCTGTCGGAAGCATCAGGGCTCAATTTGGAGCGCATATGTGAAACCACCCGATCAACCGGGCCGCCCAAACAGTGCTCCTGATCAGCGAGATCCCAACCAAAGCCCATTGCGTCCATGGTTTTGGTCTCGGCAATCAACCAAAGGGGCTCAGAGTCGAGCAATGTGCCATCCATGTCGAAAAGCACGGCACTGGGGAACTTAAGTGGCATTGAAATATTTGGCTTCCGGATGATGCGCGATAATTGCACTTGTTGATTGCTCCGGATGTAATTGAAACTCTTCAGAAAGTTCGACACCAATTCGTGCCGGATCCAATAGCTTTACTATCTCGGTCTGTTGTTCCAGATCGGGGCAGGCTGGGTAGCCAAATGAGTACCTAGAACCGCGATAGCCCTGTTTGGAGATAAGCGCATCCATATCTTGGTTGTCTTCGGCCGACAAGTTAAGTTCCTCGCGGATTCGCGCGTGCCAAAATTCAGCAAGTGCTTCCGTTAGCTGCACTGACAGGCCGTGCAACTCTAAATAGTCACGATAGGCATCAGCGGCGAAAAGTTTCCCGGTTGCATCAGAGGCCGCCCGACCCATGGTCACCACGTGAAATGCCACCACATCTAGTTCACCTGAATCTTTGTCGCGGAAGAAATCCGACAGGCACAGGTGACGATCTCGCCGCTGCCTGGGGAAAGTGAACCGGACGCGCTCTTTGCCCTCATCGGGCCCTTCGTGCCAAACCACAACTAAGTCATCACCCTCGGAATAGCACGGGAAGTAACCGTAGACAATTGCTGGCTCAATCATCGCCTCGGTAGGGATGCGATCTAGCCAGTAGCGAAGCCGCGGTAAACCTTCGGTCTCAGCGAGTTCGGCATATGACGGGCCGTCCCCTCGACTAGCTTTCAGCCCCCACTGGCCCAAGAAAAGTGCACGTTCATCTAGATACGGGGTGTAGTCCGACAGTGAAACCCCCCGCACCACGCGGCTGCCCCAAAATGGCGGTTTGGGGATCGAAACTTCACGAGCGACGTCTGAGCGCGCCGGCATATCGACCAACTCAGTTGTTTTTGGCCGTATTGGACTTTGTACCCGACGCTCGCGACGTGCCGGCAAAGCGGCCCCAGCCTCACCTCGCTTGATGGCCATCAGCGCATCCATAAGTCGTAGCCCCTCAAAAGCATCTCGGGCATAACGCACGTCACCCTTATAGATGTCGCCGAGATCTTGTTCAACGTACGACCGAGTCAGTGCGGCGCCACCTAGCAGAACTGGGTAGCGATTCGAAATACCTCTGGCATTCATCTCTTCTAGGTTTTCTCGCATAATCACAGTGCTCTTCACGAGTAACCCACTCATGCCAATCGCGTCGGCTGAGTTCTGATCAGCGGCTTCAAGAATTGCCGAAATCGGCTGTTTTATGCCAATATTTACGACATTGTAACCGTTGTTGGTTAAAATAATGTCGACAAGATTTTTGCCGATGTCGTGCACGTCGCCCTTTACCGTGGCCAACACCATGGTGCCTTTGCCTGACTCATCTGCCTTATCCATATGCGGCTCGAGGTAGGCGACAGCGGTCTTCATAACCTCAGCACTTTGCAGTACGAACGGCAGTTGCATTTCGCCCGAGGCAAATAAATCACCGACGGTCTTCATCCCAGAAAGTAGGGTGTCGTTGACGATCTCTAAGGCCGGCCGGTCACTTAGCGCTGCGTCGAGATCAGCTTCTAGACCGATTCGTTCACCATCGATAATGCGACGTTCGAGTCTTTCAAAAAGTGGGAGAGCAGCCAGTTCTTGGGCCCGTGTTTCAGCGCTCGACTTGGCTTCAACCCCATCGAAGAGTTCCAGATAGCGTTGCAGCGGGTCGTAACTCACCATGTTGTTCTCGTCGTAGTGCCTGCGGTCGTACACGAGGTCAAGAGCCACGGCGCGCTGGTCATCTGGGATGCGACTCATTGGCAAAATCTTCGATGTGTGCACGATGGCAGAGTCCAGACCCGCTTCAACACATTCGTGCAGAAACACTGAATTCAAAACCTGTCGCGCGGCCGGGTTGAGTCCAAATGATACATTCGAAAGCCCAAGCGTGGTCTGCACCGTTGGGTACATCGTCTTTAAGGTGCGGATTGCTTCAATGGTCTCGATCCCGTCACGACGGGTTTCTTCCTGACCTGTAGCGATAGGGAACGTGAGGGTGTCGACGAGAATGGATTCAACGCTCATCCCCCAGTTAGTCGTTAGATCCCTGATAAGGCGATCCGCCACCCGCACCTTCCACTCCGCGGTGCGCGCTTGGCCCTCTTCGTCAATGGTCAAAGCGACCACTGAAGCCCCATGCTCTTGAACCAACGGCATGATCTTTGCAAAACGAGAGTCGGGTCCGTCGCCATCTTCATAGTTGACCGAATTGACAATAGCCCGACCGCCCAGCATCTCTAGGCCTGCCTGAATGACGGCGGCCTCGGTGGAATCCAGCATGAGCGGCAAAGTAGATGCGGTGGCAAAACGCCCAGCCAAGTTCTTCATGTCGGCAACACCGTCGCGGCCGACATAGTCAATACAAAGGTCTAGAACATGCGCACCATCACGAATTTGCGCGCGGGCTATGTCAACACAATCATCCCAATCCTCACCCAACATAGCTTCGCGAAATGCCTTGGACCCGTTGGCGTTCGTGCGCTCACCGATGGTCAAATATGTGGCGTCTTGACGAAATGACACTGATTGATAAAGCGACGCTGCACCAGCTTCGAAATATGGAGCACGGGCCTTGATCTCACGGCCCCGCACGCGATCGACGACGTGGCGTAAATGCTCGGGAGTAGTGCCGCAACAGCCTCCGACCAAGCTCAGGCCGAACTCGGCGGTGAAAGTGTCGTGGGCGTCGGCCAGTTCACTTGGCGTTAGTGGGTAATGCGCACCGCCAACTGCCAGCACCGGGAGCCCCGCATTTGGCATGCAGGACAGCCCGATCGGCGAAGTCTTGGATAACGTGCGCAAGTGCTCACTCATTTCGGTGGGCCCGGTAGCGCAGTTAAGGCCGATGATGTCGATCTTTAGTGGCTCCAGGGCGGTCAAGGCCGCACCAATTTCGGTACCAAGCAACATGGTGCCTGTGGTTTCCACAGTCACCTGCGCTATCAACACGATGTCTTTGCCACTTGAGGCGACTGCACGCTTGGCACCGATCACCGCGGCCTTGGCTTGCAATAGATCCTGCGCGGTCTCGATAAGGATGGCATCGGCGCCGCCGTCGATGAGTCCAGCGGCTTGGATTTCATAGGCGTCTCTAAGTAAAGCAAATGGCGCATGGCCAAGGGATGGAAGTTTGGTACCGGGGCCCACCGATCCAAGTACCCAGCGTGGGCGATCTGGGGTGGACCAACCGTTAGCCACCTCACGGGCAATGACGGTACCGGCGCGTGCTAACTCATAGATGCGGTCGGCGATGTCGTACTCACCGAGGTTCGCGAAATTTGCACCAAAAGTATTGGTTTCGACGCAGTCAACGCCCACTTCGAAATAGGCATCATGAATGCTCGCGACCATCTCGGGTCGGGTCACATTCAAAATCTCATTACAGCCCTCATAGCCTTGGAAATCATCAAGGTTGGGGTCGGCGGCCTGCAGCATGGTGCCCATCGCGCCATCAGCCACTACTACCCGTGAGGCGAGGGCATTCCGCAAAGTTTCGACCATGACGAAGCTGAGTCTACTGACTGCCCCTTTGCCGGCACCCGATAGCGTTCCCGTTATGTCGGTACCTGCTATACGAACCATAGAGGTCTCGGACGGGGCCGTGCTGACCCTTCGCACTTGGCGCGAAAGCAGCGTTAAACAAGTGCCGATCCTGCTACTCCATGGGCTATCCCAGCAGGGGCAGTTTTGGGCGCCGGTGGTGGCTCGACTTCGCGCCGGTACCGTCGCTGCTCTGGATCAACGCGGTCACGGGAGTTCTGACGTACCAGCGGATTTCGACTTCACGATCACCCGTTGTGCCCACGATGTTGCTGAAACCTGCGCCGCGCTTGGGTGGGATACCGTACAGCTGGTGGGTCACTCCTGGGGGGCTTCGGTTGCGGTTTGTGCTGCCGCGAGATATCCCACCACCTTTAGTGCCCTCACTCTAATTGACGGAGGGCTTTGGGGCCCGCGCGATATGGCCGAGGAAATTGGTCGTGGCGAAACTTTGGAACGCTTACGTCCACCGACATTTGCTATGTCACCGGAAGAACTTTGGCCACTGCTGGCAAGTGGTGCCATGGGCGAGTGCTGGACTGCAGAAACCCAGGACGCCCTCGCGCCAACTTTTCGGCTCGGAGATGACGGCCTGCTTCGAAGCACACTGGGCCTCGAGCGCCACCTACGAGTGCTCGAGGGGATGCTGGATTACTCATCTGATGCTGACCTAGAACGGATTAACCGCCCGATCTGGGCGGTACTTTGCGAAGGTAGCGCGAACGCGATCCAAGAGCGGGCGCTAATTCGGGCGGCTTCCAACCCACAAATTCGACTCCAACGTTGGCAAGGCGCCATTCACGACGTACCCTTGCAATGGCCAGCGATGGTCGCCGGGCTCATTGACACCATGGTTGAGACCGAGTGCACAGCGAGCCAGAAAGGGGCAAGTAGTTGATTGAGTTCGACGATCTGCCCGAATTGATTGACCCGGTAATGGTTGCAGCCTTCGAAGGCTGGAATGACGCTGGGGATTCAGCTTCCGGCACTATCAGCCACCTTTGCGAAGTCTGGGATGCACAGCCACTAGCGGATCTCGACTCCGAGGAGTACTACGACTATCAGGTTAATCGGCCGCATATCTCAACGGATGAGGCTGGGGTGCGGCAACTAACCTGGCCGAGTACTAGCCTCTATGTGGCGCGCATTCCGTTAGCACCGCGTGACATCATCTTGGTACAGGGTATCGAGCCGAATATGAAATGGCAGCAGTTCGTCCGTGAGATCTTGGGTTTGGCGGCCGAGCTCGATGTCAGTCTGGTTGTCACCTTAGGTGCCCTGCTATCTGACACCCCGCATACGCGCCCGGTGCCGGTAACCGGCACCTCAACCGATATCAGTGTCGGTGCCGAGCTTGGCCTTGAGCCTTCGCACTATGAAGGCCCGACCGGCATTGTCGGTGTATTGCAAGAGGCATGCATGCGCTTTGGGATTCCGGCTGTTTCGCTTTGGGCCGCGGTGCCCCACTACGTCGCACAGCCCCCTTGCCCCAAGGCCACCCTTGCACTTGTTCGCCGCGTTGAAGATCTGCTCGACATCCCGGTGCCACTTGGTGATCTTGTTGAAGAGTCGAGGGCCTGGGAAATTGGTGTCGATGAACTTGCTGCGGAAGATGATGAGGTTGGCGAGTACGTAAAACAGCTTGAAGAGGCTCGAGACACTGTGGACCTACCCGAGGCAAGTGGTGAAGCGATCGCTAAGGAATTCGAACGCTACCTGCGCCGAAGGGGTGCTGACGAGCGTTAGACCTTTGCTTGTTCCGAAATAACCGCGATCGAGTGGGCCGTGGCCGCATCAACCGTCGACGATTCAGCCTGCCCATCGATGACCGCCAATATCCCCAACGCAACTTTCTTGCCTAGCTCGACGCCCCACTGATCAAATGAGTTAATACCCCAGAGCGCGCCTTGCACAAAGACACTGTGCTCATATAGCGCGATCAATGCACCGAGTGTGAACGGGTCGAGTTTTGCGGCTGAGATTACTGAGGTCGGCCGATTGCCAGGCATCACTTTATGCGGTGCCAACTCCGTGCTAGTGCCATCGTCGGTAACCTCATGAAGGGTTCTGCCACGCGCGAGGACCGCGGCCTGAGCTAATGCATTTGCGATGAGGATATTTTGCTGATCACCCAGCGAATTAGCCGACTGCGCGATCACGACAAGGTCGCAGGCGACCGGGCTCGTGCCTTGATGTATCAATTGGTAAAACGAATGCTGACCGTTGGTGCCCGGCTCACCCCAGACGATGGCACCGGTCTGATATGTGACCGGTGACCCATCCAAGCGCACCCTCTTGCCGTTACTTTCCATTGTCAGTTGCTGAAGATATGCCGGGAACCGCGAAAGATACTGCGAGTAAGGCAGGACCGCGTTGGTGCTGATATTTAAGAAGTCGCGGTTCCAGACCGCCAGCAAACCCATCAAGACCGGGAGGTTTTGATCGGGCCGTTCGGTCTGAAAATGCTGATCCATCGCGTGAAACCCAGACAGCATGTCCGCGAAGCCTTTTCGGCCGATTGCGATCATCGTCGATAGGCCAATTGCGGCGTCCATTGAGTAACGCCCGCCAACCCAATCCCAAAACCCAAACATGTTGTCTTTATCTATTCCGAAGTCTTCGACTAGTTCAGAATTAGATGAAACTGCGACAAAGTGCTTACTGACCGCCTTTTCCCCCAACGAGGCCACCAACCAAGCACGAGCCGCTCGACCATTCGTCATTGTTTCCAGTGTGGAAAATGTCTTCGATGCGATAACAAATAGCGTGCGGGCCGGATCGAGGTCGCGCAGCGCCTCACTTAAATCCGTTGGGTCGACATTTGAAACGAACCGAAATGTAATCTTGCGGTTGGAAAAGTCGCGCAGAGCTTCATAGGCCATCGCTGGACCAAGATCAGAGCCGCCAATGCCGATATTGACCACCGCATTGATGCGTTTTCCGGTGGCACCGCGCCACTTGCCGTTTCGCACCGAACTCGCAAAGCCTCCCATGCGGTCAAGGACTTCACGAACTTCGGCAGCTACGTCGACCGCATCGACGATGAGACCGGCACCGCGTGGTAGCCGTAATGCGGTATGCAGCACGGCGCGATCTTCGGTGACGTTGATGTGCTCCCCCGCGAACATCGCTGTCCGCCGAGTGAAAACACCTTGCTCCTTGGCTAACTCGATCAAGGCTGCTAACGCCTCGGACGTGATCCGCTGCCGTGAGTAGTCGAGAGTTAATCCGGCTGCGGTTACGGTTGACCGAATCGGCCGTTCAGGATCGGCATCTAGCAGCGACCGGATATCTGGCATGACGGCGGCTGCACTGGCCAGGGTTGCCCATGTTGGACTTGCGGACGGGTCCGGTGTCGTGGGCACAGGTGTCATGGTCTCAGCCTGCCACTAGCGTTAACCCGAATGAACGCGGCCGCCTAATTCTGGAGTAAAGATGGCACAAACCAGCAAGAGCCTCACATTTGGCATGGTGGGCCTAGGGCGGATGGGCAATGGGCTCGTGCAACGCGCCATGCGCGCCGGACTCAGCGCGGTGGTTTATGACCATGCCCCCACAGCTGTTGCTGCGCTGGCGGCCCAAGGCGCCACCGGGGCCGACACCCTAACCGCACTGGTAGCCGCGCTTCCCGCTCCACGTGCGGTCTGGGTCATGGTTCCCGCTGGTGCAATCACTGAACAGGTGGTCACCGAACTCGCCGAGCTCCTAGAGCCAGGTGATTGCATTATTGATGGCGGCAATTCCTATTACCGTGATGACATCCGACGTGGCGAATTGAGTGCAGCAAAAGGGATTGACTACCTAGACGTAGGCACGTCAGGTGGTGTTTGGGGCCTTGACCGAGGTTTTTGCCTGATGATCGGCGGACAAAAGGCAAGTGTCGATCGCCTCATCCCACTCTGGAATGCCATAGCACCTGGTTTCGAGGCAGCTCCCCGCACCCCGGGCATAACTGGGGAGCCAACCCAGCAGGAGCGTGGCTGGCTGCACTGCGGCCTCGGTGGAGCCGGGCATTTTGTCAAGATGGTGCACAACGGCATTGAGTATGGGTTGATGGCCGCCTACGCGGAAGGACTCAATGTTCTAAAGCACGCAAATGCCGGCTTAGGGCTACGCGATCAGGATGCTGAAACCGCGCCATTGAGCGATCCGCAGTTCTACCAATACGAGATCGACGTACCAGCGGTTGCCGAACTTTGGCGCCGTGGCAGCGTTGTTGAGTCTTGGCTACTGGACTTGACCGCTGCGGCCTTGCAGGCTTCACCAGAACTATCGGAGTTTGGCGGACGAGTATCTGATAGTGGTGAAGGACGCTGGACACTTATCGCGGGGATTGAAGAGGGCGTACCAACTCCGGTTCTGGCCGCCTCCGTCTATGAGCGATTTGAATCACAGGGGTCAGCACTTTTTGCAGACAAGATTCTCAGCGCCATGCGAAAAGAATTCGGTGGGCATGACGAGAAAGTTTCAAGCTAGGCGGACACCAAGAAGAGCATCACAAATTGAGGCAACCTGCGATGGCGCGGCCTTATCCGATCCACCATTTGCAGTTGTTTCCATCGCCCAGCGGTCTACCACAGCCATTGCGGTAGGAGTTTGCATATCGTCACTTAGCAACTCACGCACCCTTGCTAGTAGCGCGTCTGCGCTAGGGCCAGCCGGCGCAGCGGTCGCCGTGCGCCAAAGTGCTAGGCGATCAATTGCACCACTTAGACCCTGCGGGTTCCAAGCCCAGTCACTGCGGTAATGGTTGGCGAGAAGAGCGAGGCGGATCGCCATCGGATCTACGCCATCGCGCCGCAATCGTGAGACGAGCACCAAATTCCCACGGGACTTCGACATCTTGTGGCCTTGCCAGCCCACCATTCCGGTGTGCACATAGTGCCTCGCATAAGGCCAGGTCTCGTTGAGTACCTGCGCCTCCGAAGCACCCATTTCATGATGCGGAAATGCCAGATCACTGCCGCCTCCTTGTACATCTATGGGCATCCCCAGATAGTCAAGGGCAATTGCCACACACTCGATATGCCACCCGGGGCGGCCGTGGCCTAGGCGAGTGTCCCAAGCCGGCTCCCCGGGGCGCGCGGCCTGCCAAACGAGGCAGTCCAGCGGATGCCTTTTACCAGGCCGGCCTGGATCACCGCCGCGCTCAGCGAAGATCTCGATCATCTGCGCTTCGTCCAATTTGGTCACTGAGCCAAAACGGCGATCGGCGTGAACCGAGAAGTACAGGTCATCATCAACGGGATAGACCGCACCTAACTCCTGCAGTCGCGATACGTGATCCGCTACCGATGGGATGGCCTCCACCGCACCGATGTAGTCGGCTGGTGGGATGACTCCGAGGGCGTACATATCCGCTCGAAACACTTCAGTCTCACGCTCGGCGATCGCGCGCCAATCTTGTCCGAGGGCTACGGCTCGCTCCAGAAGTGGATCGTCAATGTCAGTCACATTTTGGACGTATTTGACATCATGGCCACCATCGCGCCAGATTCGTTGCAAGATGTCGAACGCAACATAAGTGGCAGCATGGCCCATATGGGTGGCGTCATAGGGTGTGATACCGCACACGTAGATGGTCGCGGTCTTACCTGGCGCGGTCGGGCGAATCTCGCCGGTGGCAGTGTCAAACAGTCGAAGAGGTCGACCTTCACCCGGCACCACAGGTATCGGCAGACCCTTCCATGACTCCACGCCACCACCCTACCCACGCAGCGACAATCGCTATCGATCCGACAACAATTAGAAGACTGGCCAAGGTATGGAAGGCCAACCCGGGGATGGCATAGGGAATGTTCGCGTTGCTAGTAGTTGCTCTATCCGGCTTTCCAAGGCCACCACCTCATCCGCGGTCAACCACCTCGTGACAGTTTCTGGCAAACCCGTATGAATCATGGTGCTCATGGCTGCAACAGGCTCGCTTAATTCGTTTGGAATCTTCTTGCCTGCCCATCCCCAAAGTACCGTACGCAATTTATCCTCGCCACTAAAACTCACGCCGTGATCTATCGCCCACACGCGATTACTGGTATCAACAATCAGATGGCCGCCCTTGCGGTCTGCGTTGTTGATCACCGCATCGAGTAGAGCCACCTTCTGAAGCACTAAATCTCGGGAGTGCACCAGCGAAACGAGATCTCCAGATTCATCGGTACCATCAAAAATATGATGCCAGTCGCTCAGATCAGCACCCGCTGCGAGTACCGAAACAAGGTGCACGTCGGCAACCTCATCAATCCAAACCTGACACATACCTGGGCCCGCCGGCCCCGTGGTGCGCCAAACCGTAGGAGGTACCACCCCCAGCGCAAGTGCTTCTGACATTTCATAGCTGGCAACTTCGCGCATCGACAAAGTGCCCTCCGGAAAATCCCAGAGCGGTCTTTCACCAACTACCGGCTTGTAGACACAGCGGACGCGGCTCGCAGGTGCGACTGAAACGATGCAGCGCAGGGTGCCATTCGAAGCTCCAGCCAACCTGCCTTCGACCTCAAGTTCGCCAATTGTTAAGGCATGCAGCAGCGCATCCGTTCCAATCCATTGGGTGGCAGAAGAGATCATGTTCGGCGTCGATACCCATTCGCACGCGGGCAAATATGGCCCTCCGGATCAAGTGGCTGGTTACAGAACGGGCACGGTGGACGGCCCGCGGCGGCCACCGCACGCGCCCTCTCAGCAAAACTGCGAGCCTGCGCAGCACTTAGCCACACCCGCAGCGTATCGACACCCTCGGTGTCGTCATCTGCGATTTCAGGAACCTGTCCGCCTTCTTCCGCGACGGCGTGCGCTTCAATCACCACCAGTGAAGTTGCTTCATCCCAGCCTAGGGCCATAGCGCCGACCCTGAACTCTTCGAATATCGGCAACTCCAATGGGGCTACATCAACAGCGCTAACCACCCCAGCATCGGGGATATCAACAAGTGGGGATCGGGTCTCGCGCACTTCATCAAGTAATTGATCGGTGCGTTCAGCCAACACCAGCGCTTGCTGCTTTTCGATAACGACGCTAGTAATCAAGTTACCTTGTCGGGCCTGCAAGAAAAATGTGCGTTCACCGGGCATCCCAACTGTACCTACGACGAACCTCTCGGGTTCGGTGAAATTGAAGATTTGTCGGGCCATCAGCCGGCACCCCCACCGATCACCGCATCGCTAGAACCGCGCTTACTTTTCTTTCCGGCTTTTTTCGCCGGCGCCCGCAGGTTCGATAGGTCGGCACCGGAGTCGTTAGTGCGCAGCACGAAGGGTCGGGTTGCCGTGTATCGAATAACACTTATTGAGCAGGGGTCTACCTGAATTCGCTGGAACTGATCAAGGTGCATACCGAGCGCGTCTGCGAGGATCGCTTTGATTACATCACCGTGGCTCACAACAGCATAGATAGCATTCTCGCCAAGTCGTTCATTCCACTCCCGGATGGCGCGAACGGCTCGGTGCTGCATCGTCGCCATGGACTCACCATTGGCACCAGGGAAAACCGCTGCGCTGGGATGCGCCTGCACTACCTGCCACATCGGGTCCTTTGTCAACTCGCTGATCTTCTTGCCCGTCCAATCACCGTATTGGCACTCACCAATACGTTTATCGGTATGGCGAGCAGTTGTTGTAGGTTGCAGCTCACAAATTGCGTCAGCGGTTTGTTGGGTGCGGTCAAGTGGTGAGGCGATTACCGCCGCCAGTGCTAGACCTGATAGGCGTTCACCCATTTTTCTCGCCTGCTCCTCGCCTAATTCGTCCAGGAATACCCCAGGAGTCCAACCTGCCAGTACGCCTTCGGAATTGGCCTTGGTGCGCCCATGGCGGACGAGTAACAAAGTGGTCACCCGCTGAGCGTAGATGCCACAGGTACATAAGGCAGAATGCGGATGTGATCAAGGGCATGGGGCTGTATTCCTTAGAAGGGGAGATCTCCACCGTTGGCGCTCATAGCTGGCAGAAACCCGGCGATTCGGGCTTGGGTAGCACGCTGAATGAGTTAATTGCCCAGTGCCGGGAAAGGACCGCAAGTTTTGTCTGGGTTGGGGTTTTCGAGCCATCCAAGCCCGAGATGGAATTGATCGCGGCAGCATTTGAATTACCCGCATTGCAGGTCGAAGACGCGGCCAATCCGATGCAGCGTGCAAAGATCGAACTAAATGCAAACGGGCATGGACTCGCAATCATCAAACTGCTCGACTATGTGGAGAAAACCGACGATGTAACCACAGGGCAGTTGGCAATATTCCTCGGTCCTTGGTACGCAATCACTGTTCGCCACGGGCGCATCGGTGAGTTGGATAATATTCGTGAACGTATTGCGACCAGCCCAGAACTGCGAACCCACGGACCCATTTCCGTTTTCTATTCGGTGTTGGATGCGGCGGTTGATGGATACCTTTCAGTAAGTGACAGTGTCGCCGAGGACGTCGAAGAACTCGAAACCGCGGTGTTCGCCCAGAATTCTATTGGGAGCAATGCCAATCGCATTTATCGACTGAAGCGTGAAAATGTCGAGATCCGCCGAGCAATTGCACCACTGTTGGTCACCGCGCATGATTTCGCGCAGGGCGACAGGACCTATGTACCCGATGACTTGAAACCGTATTTTCAAGATATCGGAGACCATCTCCTGAGAGCATCGGATTCGGTAGATACGACCGATAGCTTGCTGTTGACCATGCTAATGGTCTCGACATCGCTGCAGGATCTACAACAAAATCGTGACATGCGCAAGATAAGCGCTTATGTTGCGATAGCAGCTGTCCCAACCATGGTTGCCGCAATCTACGGCATGAACTTCGACAATATGCCCGAGTTGCATGCGAGCTACGGCTATCCAGTGGTGCTTGCATTTATGGGTACCATCTGCGCGATTTTGTTCAGGGCCTTCAAGAAATCAGGTTGGCTCTAGCCAGGTATTAGTCGGCGAGCCTTCCGGTGGCAAGTAAAACCAAGATTAGTATCCCGGTCAAAATCCGGTAGATAACAAATGGTCTGTATGAATGCGTTGATACCCAACGCAGCAGCCAAGCAATGACCGCTAACCCCACAATGAAGGCGATCACCGTGGCGAGGATTGTCGGTGCCCAGGTAACGGAAGAGTCTTTGCCGATCTTCGTCGTTTCATAAAGTCCAGAGGCGAGAACCGCGGGTACGGCGAGCAAAAAGGCATATCGAGCAGCCGCCTCACGCGTGTACCCCAAGAACAGACCGACTGAGATAGTGGCACCGGAACGCGAAACTCCCGGAATGAGCGCGAGTGCTTGCCCAAATCCCAGCACAACTCCATCGCGACCTGTTAGCGCCGCTAAAGTGTGAACTTTGCGGCCAACTCGATCAGCGAAGCCCAAGATAAGACCGAAAACAATTAGCGTGACCGCGACAAGCCACAAATTACGGGCCGCCGTTTCGATTTGATTCGCGAAAGCGAGACCTAGCACGGCGATCGGAATAGTACCGATGATGATGTACCAACCCATGCGCGCGTCAATACTTGAACGCAGCTCACGATGTACCAGGCTGCGAGCCCACGTACTAATGATTCGCACGATGTCGCGCCAGAAGAAGACAATCACGGCGAGCTCGGTGCCGATTTGCGTAACTGCTGTGAAGGCCGCGCCCGGGTCTTGCCAGCCAAATAACTGTGACAACACTAAAATGTGCGCATTAGACGAAATTGGCAGGAATTCGGTGAGACCTTGCACAACTCCGAGAAAGATCGCTTCAAACCAGGACATCGTCATGACGCAAGCCCTGATTCGTCCAGGAGTTCAGCCATGGTTTGCAACGTGGCAATGCGTTCTTCTAGGGTTCCGGAGTAGATAGCCACCGATAACGTGCCCACACCTGCCTCCGAGTAGGCGGCTAGTCGATCCCGAATGCGCTCGCGCGGCCCAATCAGCGCGGTTTGATCAATAAAACTAAGCGGCACTGCCTCAGCAGCACCTACATAGTCGCGCGCTAGGTACTTGTCTTGTATCTCGATCGCCGCCTGCTCGTAACCCATGCGGGTGGCAAGTTGGTTGTAGAAGTTCTTTTCGCGCGAACCCATGCCGCCGATGTATAGCGCTGAATAGGCCCGCACAAAGTTCGAACACTTCTCGATGTCGTCGCCGATCACGACCGGCACGGTTGGAACCACATCAAAACCCTCAAGCGTCCTACCGCTCTTGATACGCCCGGCGTTAATTGCCAACATCGAATCACCTGAATGCTCGGGAGAGTAGAAAATGGCTAGCCATCCATCTGCGATCTCGCCGGCGAGCTCAAGGTTTTTGGGCCCAATCGCGGCCAGATAAATCGGAATATCGTTTCGCACCGGATGCACCGTCAACGTCAGTGCCTTACCGGGACCATCGGGTAACGGCAAAGTGAAGAACTCCCCGGAGTAGCTAACCTTTTGCCTGGCGAGAGCAAGTTTGACGATGTCGACGTATTCACGGGTGCGCTGCAGTGGTTTATCGAATCGAACCCCGTGCCAGCCCTCTGATACCTGTGGGCCGGAGACCCCAAGGCCTAGGCGAAAGCGACCGCCTGATAGCGAATCCAAGGTGGCCGCGGTCATCGCGGTATTGGCCGGAGTGCGGCCTGGGATCTGAAAGACGGCGGAACCCAGATCAATCTTCGAGGTTTGGGCACCGACCCAAGCCAGCACCGTAGCCGCATCCGAGCCATAGGCCTCGGCCGCCCAAACCACCGCATAGCCTAGTAGGTCGGCCTGCCTCGCTAGTTCCAGATTATCCGCGTCATTTCCAGCACCCCAATACCCCAAATTCACTCCTAGTTTCATGCCTTGAGCCTATGACAAGGGGTAGCGTGTCGGCATGGAGCTTCGACCCCTTGGGCGCTCAGGGTTATGGGTTGGACGTCTTGGGCTGGGCACCATGACCTGGGGCCGCGGTACCGATGAATACGAGGCGCGTGATCAGCTAGCGGTTTTCTTGGACGCCGGTGGCACTTTGATCGACACCGCTGATGTTTACGGTGATGGCGCCTCGGAGGAATTGCTCGGCGAACTACTTGAAGAATTCGGCGCCCGAGATCAAGTGGTTGTTGCCACCAAGGCCGTGTCAACTCCGGGATCAGACCGCAAATTCAATGCATCGCGTGGCCACATTCTCGCTGCACTTGATACCTCGCTGCGCAGATTGCGCACCGATCACATTGATCTGTGGCAAATGCATGCGTGGGATCCAACCACACCGATGGATGAGACCCTCGCAGCGATTGATGACACTGTGCGGAGCGGGAAAGTCAGATATGTCGGAGTTTCGAATTACGCGGGCTGGCAGGTGGCAAGAGCCGCCACTTGGCAACGTGCGATGCCTGGGCGCGCGCCAATCGTTACTGCCCAGATGGAATATTCACTTCTCGAGCGCGGGATCGAACGTGAAATTATTCCTGCCGCCCAGACTCTAGGCCTTGGGATTTTGCCGTGGTCACCACTTGGCCGCGGTGTCTTGACCGGCAAGTATCGACACAGCACACCTAGTGACTCACGCGGAGGCAACGCCGATACCGCCGGCTGGATCCAGATCTACCTCGAAGATCGAAGTCGCCGCATCGTCGATGCAGTCGCCACCGCCGCTGAAGGTCTGGGGACCTCACCCACCGAAGTAGCTCTGGCTTGGCTCCGTGATCGCCCCGGCGTAGTGGCACCAATCCTCGGCGCGCGCACGAATAACCAGTTAATTGCGGCACTGGCCTCCGAAGAACTTGAACTGCCCGAGGAGATCACTCGAGCACTTGATGAAGTATCCGAACCCCCCATGGGATATCCCGAAGCCGGCTGGGCGCAGCGCCGATGAAGGTCACGCAGCAAAAGTCCGCGACCTGGGAGTTTCGGAATATCGACATGTCGCGTGAAACCAGTCGGGAGTCAGCACGCGAACTGCTCACTAGTGTCGCCGAGACTGACAATTGGGAGTTGGATCAATTGCGGATATTTCCTGATGGACGCCGCCGCGCCAGATTGCGCCGCAGAGTTATCCGAGTTGCCCGAACCGCCTAGCAATCGGGGCGCTAGCAGGCCCGCAAGAAGCGATCCAACACTCGTACCCCAAACTTGAGTCCATCAATTGACACGCGCTCATCGATGCCGTGAAATAAGCGCCAGTAGTCAACATCGGCTGGCATTTGAAGCGGTGAGAATCCATAGCAGTCAATGCCGAAGCGCGAAAACGCTTTGGCATCAGTGCCACCAGACATCATGTACGGCAAGGTGTGAGCCCCGGGGTCTTCAGCTCGCAGTACCGATGCCATCAGGTCAACAGTCGCGGTATCGAATGGAGCCTCAATCGCAATATCCGAAACTGCAGTTTCGATAGCGATACGATCGCCAACCAGCATTTTGATGGTGGACTCAAATTCTTCCTCGTATCCAGGTATAACGCGCCCATCAATGCTTGCAATGGCTTCCGATGGGATGACATTGTGCTTGTAGCCCGCGCTAAACATTGATGGATTCGCCGTATTACGCATAGTCGCTCCAACAACTGCCCCCAAAGTGCCAAGCTTGCGAAGCAGCTCCTCGGGCTCCTGCGGATCAAACTCAACTCCGTATGCACTACCCAATCCATCAAGAAAAGTCTCGACCGTCTTGGTAATTCGAAGCGGCCAGTTATAGTTGGCGACCCTCGTTACCGCATCGCACAACTCGGTAATCGCATTGTCATCGTGCAGCATCGAGCCATGCCCTGCACGCCCTCTAGCGCGAAGGCGAATCCAACGGATGCCCTTTTCCGCGGTTTGGATTGGGTACAGTCGAAGATCATCGCGCACCGTTACTGAGAACCCGCCCACCTCGCCCACGGCTTCAGAAACACCGAGGAACATCTCGGGCCGATTGGCCGCCAACCAGTGCGAGCCATGACCGCTACCTGCTTCTTCATCCGGCAAGAACAACACGACCACATCACGGCGCGGACGGATACCGGTAAAGCCCCAACCCCTAACCACCACCAAAATCATGGCGTCCATATCTTTCATATCGACCGCGCCCCGGCCCCAGACGAACCCACCATCTATCTCAGCGGCAAATGGTGGGTGGCTCCAGTCATTGGCCATGGCCGGCACCACGTCTAGGTGGCCATGTAAAAGCAATGCCGGTGCTGACGGGTCGGTGCCCGCTATCCGCAGATACACCCCGGCCCGACCGGCACTTGAAGTAGTGAAAACCTCCGGGTCCCAACCCGCCTCACGCAGTCGATCAGCGCAGTAGTTAGCCGCGGCTATCTCCCCTACGGTCTCAGCGCTATCGCCCCAATTACTGGTATCGATCTTGATCAGATCGGCCAGTAGCTCCACTACCTCGGCTTCGGCTGCGGGCAGAGGTTGCCAAGCGGGTGTCATAGCCCCATCCTGCCCTTTCCAGCAGCATATAGCCAACAGGTATGCTTCACGTCGCAGGATTTCCTGCGCCACGTCCGGGTGGCGGAATAGGCAGACGCGCTAGCTTGAGGTGCTAGTTCCCTTTGCGGGGAATGGGGGTTCAAGTCCCCCCTCGGACACTGGTAGAACGACGGACTCATGCTGAGTATCCGGCGGTTCCCATCGCCGCCCCCGGGTGGCGTCCAGACTCGTGGAAGCCTCTCGGGGCATGGGAGTCAATCGCTGCTCGGCAGGCTCTACACTTGCTATTGTGAAGACAGCCCCCAAGGTAGCGGTCATCGAGGTGACTATGGAGGATTTGCACGCACCAGTACGTGCGTTCGAGCAGTCTCACCCCGGTTATGACCGCACCAATTTCATCGACTTCTTTCGGGACGAGGCCGGCGAGTTGATCGAGACAGACGACTTCCACCGCGTGTACCGGATGTACCACCGGCTCATGCTCGCCGAGAAATCCGAGTGACGTCGGGAGTCTTCCCACCCCACATCAGCACTCCGGCTGACGCGCTCGACTAGTTCATGTAACCTTAGGCGATTTAGGAGAGAAAATATGGCAAAAGTTTTGTGCGTATTGTACGACGATCCAATAAGTGGATATCCTACGAGTTACCCCAGAGATGATATTCCAACGATCTTGCAATACCCCGACGGACAGACATTACCAACACCCA
>SHUQ01000061.1 GCA_009694585.1 Candidatus Nanopelagicales bacterium
GGCAGCGAGGGTGCGGGCGAGGCCGGGGCGCAAATTCACATTCGTCATCATGGCTCCTTGTTTGAAGTTGCCTTTAGCCTACTTGTGTCGTTGGAAATTTCGGCGCGAAGACGGCATTGCCGAGGTTCGCGCAGCAGTACTGGGCCGGTAGGAACCTTGGGTAGACTCGGTCGGGTTATGACCAGGAGAGGTGGGGCAACATGTTGACCGACCTCTACCGGCAGCGGGCCCTCATCGGGGCTTTTGCCAACCGGGATTTTGCCACCCGCTATCGCTCCAGCATTTTGGGCTGGGCTTGGTCCCTGATCCAGCCAATTGCCATCTTGGTGGTATTCGCCGCAGTTTTCAGCTTGGTCTTCCGCATTAAGGCCCCAGACCTAGGCAATGGCGAAGGCGCGTCATACGCCGCCTTCCTATTTACCGGCCTTGTCACCTGGAACCTCTTCGCGGGTCTACTTAATCTTTCGATGACGCAGCTCAAATCAAATGGCGAACTACTTAAGAAAGTCCAGTTCCCAGCGTGGGCGCCGATACTTGGTGCGTCAATTGTGCAACTTATTCAGGTGCTACTAGAACTATTGGTCTTGGTCTTAATGTTTCTGTGGTTGCGCAATGTTGGCTGGACTTGGATTCTGGCGATCCCGATCCTGATTGGCACCGCACTGTTTGCGCAGGGCATCGGCCTAGTACTTTCAATCATCAATGCCAGATTCGGCGACGTGATGTATATCGTCGCGGTGGTGTTAAGTGCGCTCTACTTCTTGACCCCGGTCCTCTACCCGATCAGCATGGTTGATGGGCAAAATGAGTTGCTGTCATTCGTCGTGAAGCTCAACCCGATGTCTTGGTACGTGGAGAGCATGCACGAGGTGATGTATTCACTCGTTGCTCCGCCGGCTTTGGTAGTCATTGCCCTTTTGGTCGGTGGTTTCTTGACCTTCTGGGCGGGCCTGGCGATCTTCAATCGCTGGAGCGAAGACATTGGTGAGTTGCTATGAGCCAAGATACGAAACTGCCACTGGCGGTTGATATGCAAGGGATTGGCAAGCGCTTTAAGCGCAACGTGGATCGCCGCAATTCAATCAAGGAACGCATCGTGCGTGGGCGCTCGCGCAAGCCCGAAGATTTCTGGGCGGTGCGCGGTGTTTCACTTCAGATCCCCAAGGGCAGTGTCTATGGGTTGATCGGCCGTAACGGTTCGGGTAAGTCAACACTGTTGAAGATGATCGGCGGCATTTACCGGCCAACCGAAGGTTCAGTCATCACTCAAGGTCGGGTCGCATCACTTATTGAACTTGGGGCTGGCTTCCACCCGGAGATGACCGGGCGCGAGAACATCAGTTTGAATGGGTCGATTCTTGGGATGCCAAAGAGGGAGATCCAGGCCGTCACCGATGAGATCATCGACTTCAGCGGCCTCGGGGATTTCATCAACGATCCGGTTAAGCATTACTCAAGCGGAATGTATGTGCGGCTCGGCTTCTCGGTCGCTGTCCACATGAAACCCGATGTGCTGCTCATCGACGAGGTTTTAGCCGTTGGTGATGAGGAGTTCCAGCGCAAGTGCTTCGACCACCTTTATGCCCTGCGCAGGTCGGGGCGCACGATCATCGTTGTCAGCCATGGCTTGGGCCAACTCGAAGGCCTCTGTGATGAAATCGCCTGGCTCGAACACGGGGAAATGCAGGAGTTCGGTGCCCCAACCGTGACTATTGCTTCCTATCTGCGCAAAGTTAATTCGCAGGAAGCAGCGCGGTATCCCGAGGTCACCGCGGTACGCGCGGAAGGTGAAGAAACTCGACCGGGTGATAAAACTCTTCGGGTGCGCACTGCCGCAATTGTTGATGCCGACGGCAACCCGTTGAACCACACCGAGACGGGTGCGACTTTCCAATTCCGCATCGGCTTCACCACTTCAGAGCCGGTGCTGGGCCCAAATGTGCGCATCGCACTGCAGCATGAAAGCGGCCCACTTGTCACCATGATCGGCAATCACCGACTCGGGTTCGACATGGGCACGGTTAGTGGCGACAATGTTTTTGATGTCGCCCTAGTCGATAATCCGCTGCTCCCTGGTCGGTATCGCGTGCATATTGACGTTTTTGACTTCACCGGCTCGCGCCTGCTTGATTCATGGAATGACGCTGTTGAGTTCGCGGTGCGCAGTCAATCTGGTGAGATCGGCCAAGGTTTCGTACAACTACCGGCGCAGTTTCGGCTGGGCTAGGTAGTGGCGTGAGCGAGAAGAACCTGCTGATCAAGGCCAAACGCCGTGCCGGGCGCAGCAAGCGCTGGCTCAAGCGCAAGATGTGGGAGCGCAATATCGGCAAGCAGTACCAAGCTTGGTTGGCCGAGGCGCCGGCCGCAACACCTGGGTCGGTGGATAACGGGGTAGCGATCGCCGTCATCGTGCCGGTATTTAATCCACCCGTCTCCTATCTTGATGAATGCCTGGCGTCGGTGGTGAATCAAAGTGCGCAGCACTGGCAACTTGTTGTCTCTGATGACGGCTCCACCGATGCCGATGTCGTGAAGTACCTGGATGAGTTCACGGCAAAGCACGCAGCCGATGCACGCGTGGTCGTGCTGCGAAATGTCAATGGCGGTATCTCAACCGCGTGCAATAGAGGCATAGCAGCTGTCACCACCAATTATTTTGGCTGGCTTGATCACGATGATGCACTCGACCCGCGTTGCTTTGCGGAGTTCGCTTCGATCATCGAGGCTCAGGTGGGCGCCGGTAAAACTGTCGACATCGTCTACTCCGACGAAGACAAGATCGACACCCGCGGTAATCACTTCGAGCTTTATGCGAAACCAGATTTCTCCCCCGAACTCTTATTGACGCAGATGTATTTGTGCCACTTCACCGTGTTTCGGAAAGAAATCGTCGAAGCGATCGGCGGTTTTCGCCCCGAGATGGATGGGGCGCAGGATTTTGACGTTGTGCTACGACTGCTACCGAATCTGCGCAATGTCGTGCACATCCCCAAGCCGCTTTATCATTGGCGCGCTTGGAGTGGCTCGACGGCGTTAACCATCGATGCGAAGCCGTGGGCGCAGCAGTCAACCGCGCGGGCGCAGCAGGAGTATCTGAACCGCACGTTTGCAGGTGACTTGGGCGCGGGTGAGGTGGGTGTTGGTGGTTCGGCACTGCCAAGCAAAGTCCCGGGATTAAACGAGGTGCACCCGCGCATCACAGCTGACCACCTGGTGTCGGTAATCATTCCCACGATCGGCACGCCGAACCTTGGGGCGACCGGCAGATTTGTCGACGATGCGGTCGCCTCACTGCGGGAGATGGAGTCAAAGATCCGGCTCGAGATCATCGTGGTGACCACCGGTGAGATTGCGCCGGTGCTTGGCGCCGATAAGCAGGTGGTCTACCACACCGAGTCATTTAACTTTTCCAAGGCCATCAACACCGGGCGCGCGGCAGCAACAGGTGATTACGTTTTCCTGCTTAATGACGACGCCACCGCCAACGAAGCTGACCCCGTCACGCTCCTGCTCGAACTTGGTCAGATCGATGGTGTTGGGATCACCGGTTGCAAACTCAGTTATCCCGACGGCAGGTTGCAACATGTCGGGATGGTGTTACTCCCATCGGGCCCAACACATGCGTGGATCAGCAAACCCGCCAAGGAGCCTGGCTATTTTGGTTCGGTGTTGACCCCGCGCAACTACAGTGCGGTGACAGCAGCAGCGATGCTCGTGCGCACCAGCGTGTTTGATGAGTTGGGCGGGTTCGACACGGCGTTCGCGAAAGATTTCAATGACGTTGACTTCTGCCTGCGGGCCCGGGCGGCTGGTTATCGCGTAGCGTGGACGCCGTACGCCCATTTCACCCACTACGAAGGGGCCACGATGGCGCGCAAAATGCCCGACCCCGCCGAGCAGGCGTTGTTCACGAGTCGCTGGGCTGACACCTACGCCCTCGACCCTTATTACTCGCCGGCCCTTAACCCGAACTTGCAACGTAGTTATGAGGCCCTGTAATGGAGCCGTTGAAAACCTCACGCGGGCGCATGTTGCGCGTGATGGGTGATCCAGCGTTGTTGACGATGGATCGCATGAGTGAGTTCACCAAGCGCTTTGATAGTGATCCGCGCATTGTCACCTGCTCACTGGTTGCCGGCACCGGCGCTACCGAGGTCTGGGTGCGTGCGACCGCCCCAGCTGGTGTCTTGATAGCGATTGCCGAAGACGCCCAAGATTTAGTCGGCCCGATGCCCGAAGATGACGAAGAAGCCTTGACCGCTTGGTTCTTGGGCGCCGCTGAGCGGGGCCTTTGGCATGACCATTTCCTGACCCATCACAGGGACGTCGCGAAAGCCGGCACCCTCATGGCGATGGCACCGATGGATTCGCAAGAGGTACTTGATCCAAGTAGTGCGGCCTTCGCGGCGCAGGAGATGCGGGGGCCCAGCAGGCGTTTAACGGTTGCCATCGACGCGACCTGGCTGGGTCCTTATGAAACCGGCGCGCAGGTGCTGACAACCGCCGCCATCACCGCGATGGCAACCGATGACCGCATCGATTCGATCTATGTGATCGGCATCCAAGAACTGCCTGCTTATGCGCAACACTTACTGGAGCTGGATCGGGTGCGGATAGTTGCCCCCGATGAGGAGATTGCGCAATGCGACATCGTTTGGTATCCGAATCAAATCGACGGGCGCAGCAATATTGGTGCTGCTCGCGCGTTGGGCCGGCGGGTAATAACCACCTATTTAGATCTCATCGCCTACGACATCCCGCGCTACCACGGTTCCCCCGAAGCTTGGGGCACCTATCGAGCATTGCAGCGCCGCATCGCGCTCAGCGTCGATGGGATCACGGCGATTAGCGCCGACGTCGCAACCAGATTGCTGGCCGAGGTGCCGCGTCTTGATCCGCAGCGCGTGCAACCAATGCCCCTGGGCTTGGATCACATCGTTGGAGCCAGCGCGCCCGAGACACCAGATACCGACCTGGCTTCAACTATCGCGGCACTCGGCGGCAGGAGATTTGTTGCGGTGCTTGGCAATGACTTCCAGCATAAGAATCGTGATTTTGCCATCGGGGTGTGGCAGCGGGTATTGCAAGCTGGTCAATCCTGTGACCTCGTGCTCGCGGGTTTGCACGTGAAGAGCAGCAGCTCCAAGGTTGCTGAGGATGCATTACTCGCAACACATGTAGATCTACGTGGCGCCGCCCATACCGTGGGCCACCTAACGGGTAGGAGCCGCGCTTGGCTGCTGGCAAATGCCGCGGTGGTGCTTTATCCGTCCAGCGCCGAAGGTTTTGGCCTAGTGCCCTACGAGGCCGCGATCCTTGGTACGCCGTCAACATTTGCTAATTTCGGGCCGCTAAAAGAAATTGCTGGCTTGGCCGGGTTACCAAAGCAGTGGTCGGTCGAGGCCTTCGCCACTGACCTGGAGCAACTACTTGCGAGTGATGCTGCCGCGCGGGAGCGCGTTGCGGATCTGCAGCGGGTTATCGCCGAGCACACCTGGCAGGGCTTCGCCGCCGGGCTGGTTGATTTCTTCCAGCTGATCTTGGCCCGGCCCACGGTCTTGACCAGTGCCGTCGGCGGCACCGCGGCCGACACAGCTGCGCTAGCGGCGATTTTGTCGAGTCGTACCTGGCGGGCGACGGCGTCGCTGCGCAAGGTCGGGTCGAAGCTGCGCCGCAAGTGACCTGGCAAATCTGATGGCAGAGATTTAATTTAAGGGGTTTAATTCAGTGGGTCGCAAGTCGCATGAGGTAATCGCCGTAACCGCTCTTAAGTAGCGGCTCGGCAGCAGCAATCATCTCGCCGGTTGTTATCCAGCCATTGCGCCAAGCAATCTCTTCGACGCAGCCCACTTTGGTTCCGGTGCGATCTTCGATCACGCGGACGAACTCACCGGCATCTTGCAGTGAGCGGAAGGTGCCGGTGTCCAGCCACGCGGTGCCGCGCTCCAGCACGGTGACGGTCAAGGTGCCCGAATTTAGGTAGTGCTCGTTGAGGGTGGTGATTTCAAGTTCACCGCGAGCACTTGGCTTAATCCCCTTGACGATATCGACGACGGTTTCGTCATAGAAATAAAGCCCGGGCACCGCGTAGTTGCTCTTCGGTTTCACCGGCTTCTCTTCGATTGAGAGTGCGACACCATGTTCATCGAAGGCCACGACGCCATACTCGGTTGGGTTCGCGACTTCGTAGGCGAAGACATGCGCACCGGCCAGGTCGGTAAGTTCGGTGAGCTTGCGCCCCAGCCCGTGGCCGTGGAAGAGGTTGTCGCCGAGGATCAGTGCGGCCTTAGCGCCGGCTAGGAAGTCAGCGCCAATCAGGAAGGCTTGCGCCAAGCCCTCAGGTTTTGGTTGCACGGCGTATTCAATTCGCATGCCAAGATCACTGCCATCGCCAAGGAGGCGCGCGAACGACTGCGAATCCTCCGGCGTGGTGATGACCAAGATTTCACGAAGGCCCGCCGCCATCAAAGTCGCGAGCGGGTAGTGAATCATCGGCTTGTCATAGACGGGTAGCAGTTGCTTACTGACGCCTTTGGTGAGCGGCCAGAGCCGGCTGCCGGTGCCACCGGCGAGAATGATGCCCTTCATGTCTGAAGGCTACCCCCGCCGCTGCGGGAACAGGCCCCGAGCACTCGCTTTGGCTTTAGCCCAGCGATCCTCTTCAACTGTGACGGCAAGCGCGGTGCTCACCGCCAGGCGCCGCAGGGTGCGCAGGCCTTGGATAGGTGACGCCATGAATTCAGCGGGCGCGAGCTGCAACCTGTTTCGCACCATCGTGGTGCGGCGCTGCGCGCTGTGACCGGTAGCCAGCACCGTGCGCCCCAGCACCTGCACCGCTCGGGCGTTGCCGAGGCGATGGGTGATGCGCGCATCCCCGTCTACTAGAACTTGGTATTCGATCTGCCGTAGGTGCAGGCAGGCCGCCGCATCAACAGCGTCGATGCCGAGGCGTTCGTCAAACCCGTCAATCTCCTGTAAAGCCGCAACCGACCAAATCGCACCGCTCTGCATGATCTCGGCGGTGATGGTAAAGCCACTCACTTCGCGGGTCGGATACTTAATTTCGCCGGCACCGACGTCGCCAACGACCGGGCCGATCGCGCCAACTGTCAGGCCGGCTTTCTTCGCCTTCGCCGCTGTAGCCAGCAATTGCTCGATTACCCCCGCTGGCAATCGCGTGTCTTGATCCAATGTCAAAAGCCACGGTGCCTTCAAAGCCTGAGCTTTGGTCAACCCGGCATTAAGGCTTCGGGCGATGCCGCAGTTGGTGTCATAGCGCTGTACCTTGACAGGAACGCCAGCAATCACCCGCCCTTTGACGTCGCGGAGTAATGGATCAAAAGTGCACGGGCTCCCGTCGTCGACGACGATGGTGGTGATGGCCTCGCGGGCTAGGTCAGCTAGCAGGGCCAGCAGCGATTCGGCGTCCGGACGATAGGTAGCAACCACTGCAACCACCGGGCTCATCACCTTGCTGAGTCTAGAGTGACGGTAGGCTGACGGGGTTCGCACGCCACGGGTCGGAGGAAGCCTTGTCAGAAGCCAAACGCGCACTTATCACCGGTGTGACGGGCCAAGACGGCTCCTATATGGCCGAGCAACTCCTCGAAAAGGGCTACGAGGTCCACGGGGTGGTGCGCCGGTCATCGACCTTCAACCGCTCGCGCATCGACCACATCCACCATGATGACCACCTCCCGGGCAAGAACCTGCATCTGCACTACGGCGATGTCACCGACGCAGCGCGCATGTCGCAACTGGTGTACGACATCCGCCCCCACGAGGTCTATAACTTGGCCGCGCAATCACATGTGCGTGTGAGCTTCGATGAGCCGGTCTATACCGCTGAAGCTACGGGCGTGAGCACCATCAACATGCTCGAGGCCATTCGTAGCGTTGACACCGGTATTCGGTTTTATCAGGCGAGCACCAGTGAGATGTTCGGCGCGAGCCCGCCGCCGCAAAACGAGGACACACCTTTTTATCCCCGCAGCCCATACGGCGTCGCCAAGGTCTATAGCTACTGGATCACGCGCAACTACCGCGAGGCCTACGACATGTTTGCCGTTAACGGCCAACTGTTCAATCACGAATCGCCGCGCCGGGGCGAAACCTTCGTCACGCGCAAGATCACGATGGCCGTTGCGAATATTGTCAAGGGCAAGCAGAGTGAACTTTGGATGGGCAATCTTGACGCTATCCGCGACTGGGGTTATGCCAAGGAATACACCGACGGCATGTGGCGCATGCTGCAAGCCGATGAGCCGGAGGATTTCGTTCTAGCAACCGGCACGGCTTATACGATTCGCCAGTTCCTGACATTGGCCTTTGAGCACGCGGGCTTGGATTGGGAGGATTACGTCAAGTTTGATCCCAAGTTCTTGCGCCCCACCGAGGTTGATGAGCTGATCGGCGACGCGAGCAAGGCCAAGACGAAGCTCGGCTGGGAGGCCAAGGTGTTGCCACCTGAGTTGGCGCGCATCATGGTTGATGCTGACATTGCTCGACTTGATGGCGCCGCCGAGGGCGCGTTCTAATTACTGAACAAGTCGGGGCTAAATAATGCATGCGCTTATTACCGGAGCCGCTGGCCAAGACGGCATTGTGCTGTCGCAAATGCTGCTCGCCGACGGTTACCGGGTCACCGGTTTAGTGAAGCCGGGCACGCCAACTGCGACCTTGCTGCGTTATGCACCCGCAATCATCATCGTTGAGCGTGACCTGGGCGATGCCGAAGAAGTTCGCAGCACCGTTGTTGACCTTGAGCCCGATGAGATCTATAACTTCGGCGGTATTAGCTCGATTATGGAGTCGGTTAATTTCCCGGAGATGACCCATCGGGTCAATGTAGGTGCGGTCGAAGCGATTTTGCTCGCCATGACCCAGATCAAATCCAAATCACCACGGTTCGTGCAGGCGGCGTCCGGCACCATCTTCGAGGGCACCGAGATCTCCCCGCAAAACGAGTTCTCCCCGCGCTCACCCAAGACCCCTTACGCGATCGCGAAAGCCGAGTCACTGCAACTCATTGACGCGGCCCGCGCAGGTGGGCTCTTCGCAACGGCCGCGATTCTCTATAACCATGAATCACCATTGCGGGGCAATGGTTTCGTCACGCGACGCATCACCGAAGCCGCAGCGCGAATCGCGGCCGGCCAACAGGAGTACCTCGAACTTGGCAATGTTGATGTCTCACGCGATTGGGGTTGGGCTCCCGATTATGTGCGGGGCATGCGGTTGATCATGGGCGCCGAAGCACCGCATGACTATGTGCT
>SHUQ01000062.1 GCA_009694585.1 Candidatus Nanopelagicales bacterium
TGGCCCAGGCCAACGGTCACGTTGTAAGTCTGCGTCACCGGTGCATATCCATTGCCACCGGCACTGACGAACGACAGGGTGCAATTAGCGGTGCTAGCCGGCGTGACAACCGAAAGCCCGGGGGAGGTGCATGGCCCGGAGTCATTTAGGGTCACCTTGGCTCCCGACAAGGTCGAGACATTGAAGTTAGTCGTAGAACTGGCACCAAGGACGTAGGTACCGTTCGGGCTCCAAGTTGAACCACCGGCCGGGGTGACAGTGATCAAGTCATTTGACGCCGGACCTGAAACCACGGTAATTGGGTTGGTGGTTGAACCGCTACCACCTTGGTTGGTCATGTAATTAGCACCTAGGGTGAAAGCACCCGCGGCAGTTGGTGTCCATTGGAAGGTGGCAACACCGTTAACGAATGGGACTGATGCACTGATCGAGTTACCGTTCAACGTGAACCCGGCCGAACCTTGCACCGTGGTCGGGTAGACCGTGGCCACCAACGTTTGCGGGATCCCGATGGTCATGGTGGACGGGTTCGTCAAAGTGATTGGCGTCCCGGTCGGTGTGGCGTTGATGAAGTCCTGCGGTGAAACCGAAGCTGCCGCATTGGCATCGCCACTGTAGGTGGCCTGGAAGGTGTAGGTGCCTGAAGTCGCTGGCGTCCACCAGTAGTAGGCGTAGCCCTGACCGTTGCCAGGACCTGGGGTCAGGCCCATGGTCTGCAAGGTGGCGCCATTTACATCCTTGACAACAACTTGTCCAGTCGGGGAGTAGGCACTTGGGCTATTTGACTGCACCGTGACTGTGATCTTGGTCGCCACACCCAATTGTGCATTGTTCGGGGTCGAGACCGTGGTGGTCGTAGGGGTTTGGCTGATATTGGCTCCACCTAGATAAACAGGTGAGCAGGTGCTGCCAATAATGGCTTGAGTGATCTGCCCAACATTGACCGGTGCCCAGTAAATGGTGGCATTGCCATTGATATCGGCGCCAACCGATGGGGCTGACACCGTCACGCCATTGCTGTAGGTAGCGACGAACGACAACTGCGCGCTCGGACAGATGGCAAAGGCGTTAATTGTTTGATTTACCCCAACGGTGCCGTTGCCGTAGCCGGTGGCACCTGTGACGAACGGTGCCGGAACGGCGGTGGCAATTACGGTGCCGTTGCCGTAGCCGGTGGCACCTGCTGCGTGTGCTGGTGCAGCGGCAAGGCCGACCGCGCCTAAGACCAGTGCTGAGGCGGCAGCAGCACGCATGAGCAGGCCACGGAGATTCAGCGGTTGAGAGTTATTTTTAGACATGGCATTAACCTTTCTGTGGGGTAAGGCAACTATAGCCCCTGATTGGGGTTATCTGAGTGCAACAAGCTAGGGCCCCACCTGGGTGGGGGCCCTAGTTTGTTCGGGTTACGCCGTAAAAGACCTGTTACGGTTCCGGCAGGCACCTTTTTGCCGCTTGCGGCAAATACCAATGCATCCAAACCCGCTGGCGAATTTACTACCAGAGAAGGCGATGCCGTTAAAGTTGTAGTGGTATTTGTGCCCGTAGCCGCCGATGCCGGGGCGGCCCCTAAGACTAAAACTCCAACCGCGAGTGCCGCAGCAGCGATCGCTGGTGCAAGCCGCCTGCGGTCACTTGCCCGAATATTAGTTCGAAATGACCTGATTACGTTTTTCCTGACGGAGGGGAAGAATATCTAGTGTTGGCCAAAAATGGGCATATCCACGATCGTAGTTTCCTTAAATGCGCTAAAGTTACGACGCTTCGGGCGATTGGCTCAGTGGTAGAGCACTCGCTTCACACGCGAGGGGTCACTGGTTCGAACCCAGTATCGCCCACCGAAGACCCTGCCCGATGAGGTAGCCCATTTGGGCGATCGACACGGGTCGGTTGGTGGGGCACCTAGGCTTGAAGCAGCGGCAACTTGCCGTCATGATGGGCTCGTGCCAACTTCGAGTGGAGATGCTCAGCCTGATAAGGCAGTGCCCCCGCGGTCAACGGAGAAAGTCGCGGGACCCGAAGTTTGGACTCGACCGGGCCTGATGGAGTTACTTGCAAACGTGCTTGTCATTGCTGCTGTCCCGTTGATCGCTCGCAGCCTGTGGCCGATGTTTCGTGAAGGCATCACGAACTTTGGCTTCGCTGAAATAGTCGAGAAGTTAGCCGGAGGCGGTGGCTGGACAGACGTTGGCTGGGAAGTCGCCTCAACAATTGGATTAGTGAAGCCGGATTTTTCGGCCTATGACTCTCTCGAGGTGCTGCATCCGCTCGTGGGGATGCAGCTTGACTTTGTGGATTTGTCCGTCAACTCGCACCCACCTATGGCGATTCCGCTGGGGCTGCCATTGGCGTACTTGGATTACGGCTGGTGGTTGTCATTCTATGTGATTGCAAGTTTCTGCCTGATTGCAATAAGCATGCGCCTGATGCGAGTTCCTGCGTATATCGCTTATCCACTTGCACTCGGAATCGGTCTTACTGTCCCGGGGCGGTGGGGGTTGATGAGTACCTACCCACTCTCCGCTGTCCTCATTGCCTTGGCGTGGAAGTACCGACGCCACCCGGCAATCGCTGGAGCGGCATATGGCATCTACGGATCATCTCGAGGTTTTGGGCTGCTGATGCTCTTGTATCCACTAATGAAAAGACAGTGGAAGACCTTGATCATTGGTGCGGCTATTCCAATCGCATTGTTGGCCCTGGCTGTTGCGCTGGAGCCGTCGGTCATTACCGCATTCATGGAGAGTTCAAGGGCTTCACTAGCGGCCTCGCTGCAACGAAGTGATCTCATGACGGTCGGTGCACTGCTGCGCAGAAGCGGGTCACAGGAATACGTGGGCTGGCTGCTTGCAGGTGTGGTCGCGGCGGTTGCACTTTGGCGAAAGCAAGAGTCATTTTGGGTAATCAACTGGTTCATCTTGGCGATAAGCCCCATCGCGTGGCTGCACACTTTCGTGATGGCGATCCCACTTCTTGTAGTGGTATGGCGGTCAAGCAAATTTGGCGTGGTTCTTGTCCTCATTGCTGGCGCCTCGGTGGTTTCACCCCCACCGCTTATTTCCACCTACTTCTCAATCAACTGGGTGGTGGTCATAGTGGTGGCGGGTATTGCATTACTTACCTGCCCGATACCGCGCGAACTGCAGGATCGAAAGCCTGCGTAATCTCGTAGGGAGACCAAAGCCCGGCTACACCTTGAGCAGAGCCTTGGATAGTGCAGGGGCCGAAAATCCGGGCTCGGGCGAAGTGAGCCCCACTTGTAATGGTGCAGTTAACTGCACCCTTGATCACCTGCCACCTGATCCCCATGCCGGCGTTAGTTCGGTTATCTCCTGTAATCAGATCGACATTTCGCCAGCCACTATGCGCGTCAGCGACCGAAATGGTTTTTGCCGTTTGGGTGCCGGGTACTAGTTTTAAAACAGCAATAGAGGCCGCGCCTTCATAGCCTTGGCCATATGGCGCAATCGCCCGCGCCGCTGGTGGCTGTGACGTTCAGCCCGGTAGCAATGCAGCCGCCTGCGGCCGTGAGAGAAATTATCGGGCCTGATTGTGACGTGATTTCAAAAACCTGGCTCTGCGCATTAGCCAGTTCGGTTAGCGGAGGTGCGAAGGTAATTGCGGACGGGCCCTTGCTTGGCAAAACATTGACCCACATATGTGCAACTCCGAACACATTTGGATTGTTGAGCATGCTAAAGCTCACCCCGATGTCTTGCCAGCCAAGGGATTGGGTTACGAATGGGAAGGTGGCTCTACCATTTGTGACATTGATCGATGCCGACATTGGTGAACCATTAATGGTAAAAGCGACGCTACCTTGCAAGGTGGCCGGGTAGGTAGTCGCTATTAAGTCGCTGGTGATTCCCCGGTAGATCTGGGGTACCTCTATTTGCACATTTTGGCCATTCGGTGTGACCTCGACCGAAGTGTCCGTTGTGGTTTGCGAACTGTTGAGTATTGCTCCATTTTCGGGATAAAAAATAGCGCTGAAACTGTAGGACTTGAGCTCGGCGGCGTACCAGACAATTGATGCGGTGGCCTCAGCGATGGTGGCACCCCGCTGGGTCCGAGCCGCGGCGATGACGGCACCAGCGGCGGTTCGAAACTGGATGGACCCGACCGGCGCGGTCACGCCATCTATGGCGGCGACGGAGGCCGTCAGGGTGTTGTATGAGTTGAGGATGCCCAGACCCGGTGGGTTGATCACGGTCACGGTGTTGGTTGCGACGGCCTGCGCCGGGGTGGCGGTCCAAAGAGGCAGCACTGCCAACGTGGCCGCCACGCCGAAGACCGCTACTAAACGGTTGGCGGATGTCATGGTTGCCTCCACTGCGGTTCGAAATCTAGTTTTCGTGGCCCAGAGTAGTGTTTGAGGAATGCAGCGCACCGCTTTCGACCTTGCCGGCGACGATCGGTCAATTGTTGCCGCCCGCATTAATGGCGTGGTCAGCGATTTAGCAAGTCCGGTATCAGAGGACGACACGGTGGAATTGATCCCAATTGGCAGTCCGGAGGGGCTGACGATCTTGCGTCATTCGACGGCACATGTGCTCGCCCAAGCGGTACAAGACACCTTCCCAACCGCCAAGCTTGGGATCGGTCCACCCATCAATGATGGCTTTTACTACGACTTTGATATCGAACGCCCATTTACTCCCGAAGATCTGACTGTACTTGAAAAGCGGATGGTGGAGATCATCAAGTCCGGGCAGCGGTTCGTGCGCCGAGTTGTCAGTGAAGATGAGGCGGTGCAGGAGTTGGCAGCCGAGCCGTACAAACTTCGATTGATTGGCAGCAGCGGTGGGGCCGATGTAATGGAAGTCGGTGGGGCCGAATTGACCATCTATGACAATGTCGATGCTAAAACCGGCGCGTGCTGCTGGGGTGATTTATGCCGGGGCCCGCATGTGCCGAGCACTCGGTACATTCCGCAAAATGCGATCAAGCTCATGCGCACCTCGGCAGCCTATTGGTTAGGTGATCAAAAGAATGAGTCACTACAACGTGTCTATGGCACCGCTTGGCCGTCCAAAGACGAACTAAAGGCGCATCTGACTTTCCTCGAAGAAGCTGAACGCCGAGATCATCGCCGCCTTGGCGCCGAACTGGACCTATTCTCCTTCCCTGAGCAAATTGGGTCGGGGCTTGCGGTTTTTCACCCCAAGGGTGGGGTGGTGCGCCGGGTGATGGAGGACTACTCCCGAAAGCGCCATGAGGCTGGCGGCTACGAGTTCGTAAATACCCCGCACATCACGAAAGCTGCGCTGTTTGAGCAGTCCGGTCACTTGGATTGGTACGCCGAAGGCATGTACCCACCGATGCACCTCGACGCGGAGATTGATGACGAAGGTGTGGTGCGAAAGCAGGGGGCGGACTATTACCTGAAGCCGATGAACTGCCCGATGCATAACTTGATCTTTGCCTCTCGCGGTCGTTCTTATCGCGAGTTGCCACTTCGGCTATTTGAATTTGGCACAGTTTATCGATACGAGAAGTCCGGAGTGGTGCAAGGTCTAACGCGCGCACGCGGTTTCACCCAAGATGACGCACATATTTACTGCACCAAAGAGCAAATGCTAGATGAACTCGATCGGTTGCTCACTTTTGTTTTGAATTTGCTACGCGATTATGGTTTGAGCGACTTCTACCTTGAGCTTTCAACCCGGAACCCGGAGAAATCTGTGGGTGAGGAAGCCGAATGGGTCGAGGCGACCGAAGCCTTACGTCAGGCGGCGATTAAACAAAATCTTGAATTGGTGCTCGACGAAGGTGGCGCAGCTTTTTATGGTCCGAAGATGTCAGTCCAAGCCAAGGATGCGATCGGTCGCACCTGGCAGATGTCGACAATCCAGGTTGATTTCCAGCTACCCCAGCGCTTTGATCTTGAATTCCAAGGAGCCGATGGCACCCGACAGCGTCCGGTCATGATTCACCGGGTCCTTTTTGGTTCGATTGAGCGTTTCTTCGCGGTGCTCTTGGAGCATTACGCGGGAGCGTTCCCGCCGTGGTTGGCGCCGGTGCAGGTAATCGGGATCCCGATCACCGATGCCCACAATGAGTACCTGCAAGGGGTTGCTGACAAACTGCGCGAAGTTGGGGTGCGGGTCGAAGTCGATACCTCTGATGACCGGATGCAAAGGAAAATTCGTATGGCGCAAAAGAGTAAAGTGCCATTCATGCTCATCGCAGGTGACGATGATGTTGCCGAAGGCGCGGTGTCATTCCGTTATCGCGATGGCACTCAAAAAAACGGTGTCAGTATCACCGATGCGGTCACCGAAATCACTGACGTAATTGCGTCCCGGGCCCAGGTTTAATGATGGGGGAGGCCTGGGATCGCCTGTGGACTCCACATCGCATGAAGTATCTGCGTGGTGAAAGTAAGCCAAAGCACAGCGACGCCGGTGCTGATTGCCCATTTTGTATCGCACCTCACCTAGGGCCCGATGAGGATTTGGTGGTGGCACGCGGCACCTTGGTTTACGCCGTTTTGAACTTGTACCCCTACAACTCCGGACACCTGATGATCTGTCCTTATCGCCATGTTGCCGACTACACCGAACTATCCGACGAGGAAGTAATTGAACTTGGGCACTTCACCCAACAGGCGATGACAGCCCTTCGAGTTGTCTCAGGGGCGCACGGCTTCAATATTGGAATGAATCAGGGGTCCTCGGCCGGCGCCGGGATCGCCGGGCACCTGCATCAGCATGTGGTGCCGCGCTGGGGCGGCGATACCAACTTCCTGCCAATTATTGGCGGCACTAAAACCATCTCACAGTTACTCGAAGACACTCGTCAACTGGTCTCCGACTCTTGGCCAACCACTTAACTTCGCGCGGTTAGCCGCCCAGAATCTTTTTGGCTCCGGCCGAAGGCATTGGCGCAAAACCGGCGCTCTTTCTTGTGTAGTTACCGGTGCCATGGGTTAGCGACCTAATGTCTATGGCGTAGCGCGTGAGTTCAGCTTCGGGCACGATCGCTCGCACCGCGCTGCGCCCACCGGCAATGGATTCGGTACCTGTTACATGGCCGCGCCGCGTTGAAAGGTCCGACATCACCGCTCCCACGTGCTCATCAGGCATAAGAACCAAGACTTCCATCAGTGGTTCAAGCAGGTTGATAGCCGCTTTGGAGGCGGCATCTTTAAGTGCCAATGCACCAGCGGTTTGGAAAGCCATGTCGGATGAATCGACGCTATGTGACTTACCGTCGACCAGCGTCACTCGAATATCGACCACCGGATAACCGATCGCGACTCCTTTCAGCAACTGGGCACGAACCCCTTTTTCGACGGATCCGATGAAGGCCCGGGGGACCGCACCGCCCACAACTTTGTCGACAAATTCAAATCCGGTGCCTACCGGCAAGGGCTCAACGCTGATCTCGCAGATGGCGTATTGGCCGTGCCCCCCGGATTGCTTGATGTGGCGCCCGGTGCCCCGTGCCGGTGCTGCGAAAGTTTCGCGAAGGGAAATCCGGACTTCTTCAGTATCGACATTGACTCCATATCGCACCTTGAGGTGCTCAGCAACCAGGTCGGCATGGGCCTCCCCAAGGCACCACACCACCATTTGCCCGGTGGCGTCATTTTGATCAATTCGCAAAGTTGGATCTTCGGCGAGCACTCGGGCAAGTGCGGGCCCAAGTTTGTCTTCGTCCGCGGTGCTATGGGCGCGAATTGCGATCGGCAAAAGGGGCTCTGGTATCAACCACGATTCCATGATCAGCGGCTGGGCAGGACTGGACAAGGTGTCTCCGGTTTCGGCACGGGTTAGTTTGCTAACCGACACGATGCTGCCTGCAATTGCGCGCTCGACCGGACGTTGTTCTGCGCCCAAGGGAGCAGTGAGCACCCCGATTCGCTCATCGACGTCATGGTCTTGGTGGCTCGACGAACTTTCGAAATGCCCAGAAACATGAACGGCCTGATCGGCCGCCAAGGTACCCGAGAAAACGCGCACGATTGAAAGTTTTCCTATGTATGGATCTGTTGTCGTCTTGATTACCTCAGCGCAAATTGGACCGGCGGGGTCTGCCGATAACGGTTGCAGGGGTTCGCCCGAAACGCTTGTGGCGACCGGCAATGGGTGCTCGGTTGGCGACGGGAAACCCCGTACGATGAGGTCAAGAACTAGCCCGGTACCTAAGGTGGCCGGCGTCAGGGAATGCCCCAAGACCGGGTGGAAATGGCCGCGGGCCACCGCGCCTTCAAAATCTTTAGTCAATGTTTCCACATCTATGGAATGCCCTGCAACGAAGCTATCCATTAAGTTCTCGTCCTCGGATTCGGTGATGATGCCCTCAATGAGTTCACCTCGTGCCTGCTCGATGAGGTCTTCATGTTCAGGGTCGCACTCACGTTCGGCGCGCTTGCCTGTCGTCCATTCATGAATTTGTGTTGTCAGAAGATCGATAAAACCGATCGGGGTGCCATTGTTCGCGTGAATTGGTAGGTGGAGTGGGAGCACGCCACCACCGCCGGTAAACACCCTGCGGCAAACTGCGACAGTCTCTTCGAAATCAGCTCGGTCCTTATCCAATTTGGTAACCACGATCGCTCGCGGCAGGCCAACTGACTCACACTCGTCCCAAAGTTGCTGTGTTGCGGCATCAACCCCGTCAACTGCACCGATGACAAATAGTGCGGCGTCGGCGGCACGCAGCCCAGCACGAAGATCTGCGACGAAGTCTGCATAACCGGGGGTGTCGATCAAATTGATGACCAAGCCCTGCCATGCAATCGATGCGACCGAAAGCCCAACTGAGCGTCGTTGCTTGATAGCGACGGGGTCCACGTCGCCTATCGTGGAACCATCTTCGACCTTGCCCATTCTGGTGGTGGCTCCAGCGGCGAAGAGGAGTGACTCCATGAGCGAGGTCTTGCCTGATCCGGTTGGTCCGACCAGCACCACATTGCGGATTTGCTCCGGTTGGGTGGCAAGTGGGGCCGCTTTGGCCCCTCGTTTTTCTGACATTTCAACCCCATTCACGCTAGTACCCCTTAAGTCTTAACCTTTTCGGGACAGCAAAGCAACCGGTGGGAGACAATTTTCGGATGAGATCTGCTCACCCTTGTCGCCCGGTGGCAAACCGATCCGTGCCGCGACTACTTCTGTGTTGGTGCCTGGCCATTGCGTTAACAGGGGGATTCGGCCTGGTGACCGCTGCAAGTGCCCCGGCTTTAGTGCCAACGGTCTTTGCTCAAGGTGATCCGATGAAATTGAGCGTTCTTGTTTACAACATCGAGTACAGCGGGGATGAATCTACC
>SHUQ01000063.1 GCA_009694585.1 Candidatus Nanopelagicales bacterium
CGGTGACTTCGATAATGCGGCCGGTAACTTTCGACTTATCTTTCAAATGCACTTCAACAGTGCGCTTGACCGCACGCCGCCAGTGCGTCAGCTCCGTCAAGGGCCGATCAACACCAGGTGAAGAGACCTCGAGGACGAAAGTGCCAACGAATTGCTCTGACAGTGGCGGGTTATCGAAAAGTACGGAAATCTTGCGGCTCACCTCGGCAACTTGGTCCAAGTCCACGCCGCCATCACGATCGACAACCACCCGCACAATTTCGCGGCGGCCGGCCTGCTGCACGTGCACATCTTCAACATCAACACCGGATTCGGCCAACACGGCCCAGATTCCATCACGCAAGACAATCGCTGACGCGACCATGGCGCCTCCTGCCCGGGCAATAGTGCTGATTCTGTTTGGTGGAACAATTATTTGTGTTGCTGGCCGTACTCTACCTACTCACCTGCCACAGTTATCCTCGTGCCGTCACCAACTCAACAAATCCCTCCCCTAACCAGGCGGCAATTGCTCGCCCGCTCGACTGGGGTGGCCTGTGCATTCGCCGGAGCCGGAGCCTTGGCGGCCTGCGGCACTGATACTGTGCGCCCAGGCGCCCCGGCGGCTAGCCTGGCGGTGGGTAGTGGCTCTGTTTCTCAAGCCGTTGCTACTTCTGAGCGTGCCTTGATCGCTCGCTACACCGAAACCATCGCTGCATTTGTGCAATTGGCGCCGAGCCTTGAACCCCTGCTTCGCCAACATGAAGAACACCTGGCCGCCACCGGGGTCGAGGTGCCCGAACCACCAGTCCATACCCCACCGAGTGACTTGCATGCCGCCACCAGCGCACTGCGACAAGCCGAGTTGTCCGCAGCTATTGAGCGCCGCGAATCCTGCCTACTCGCTACTGAGCCCGAGTTAATACGCACCCTTACTTTCATTGCGGCTTCCGAAGCCTCACACGTTGCTGCGCTCAGGGCGGTGAGCCACAGGTCATGAGCAACCAAGCAGAGCTCGCCGCTGCGGTCGCCGGCGAAGATGCCGCGATCTACGCCTACGGGGTGACTGGTGCCATGCTGGGTGGCGCGCCGCGGCGGCGTGCGCTGGAGGCGCTGCGTGCCCACCAATCTTGGCGCGACCGCATGGCAGCGCTAATGCCACCGGGTACCGCGCCTACTCCGGCAATCGCTTACGACTTCCCCTTCCAGGTGACCGACCGCGAACAGACAGATCAGCTAGCTCAACTAGTTGAAAATCGCCTCGTTGTCGTTTATGCCGACCTTGCTAGTTCATCTGTTGGTGACGAGCGAGCTGAAGCTGTACTAGCCGCGTGCGAATGCGCCACTCGCGCCGTGAGTTGGGGTGCACCATCTCAGGCTTTTCCGCACGACGCCTAACCGCCTAAGTAGTAGGACTTAATACATCCCAGCCGAGTCGAATGATCAGCACTGCCACAACTATTAGAAACACCACCCGCACGAATCCGCTCCCCCGCTTGATTGCGGTGCGTGCACCGATTAATGCACCTATCAAATTGCACATCCCCATCAGCAGGCCAAGTAGCCAGATCACTGAACCGGTGAGCCCAAAAACAATTAGTGCAGCTGCATTTGTGCCGACGTTGACGATCTTGGCGGTTGCAGACGCCTGCAAGAATGAGTAGCCGAGAATTGCCACTAACAGAATCAAAAGGAATGATCCGGTGCCCGGGCCAAATAGCCCGTCATACCCGCCAATCACAAACCCAGCAAATATCGCGATCACATAATGCCGGCGTCTGCCATGCCAACGAAGGGCTTGCACCTGCCCAAGTTGCGGACGGAGCAAAGTCCAGAACCAGACAATAATCAACAGCACAAGAATTACCGGCCGGAAAGTGCCAGCCGGGATTTGGCTCGCGAATGATGCACCGATCGCCGAACCTATGAAGGCCGCAAGGGCCATCGGCAAGGCGGTTCGCAGATCGGGTTTTACTTGCCTTAGATAGGTCCAAGCCGCACCGCTGGTGCCAATAATGCTGGACAACTTATTTGTGCCGAGCGCCAACGCCGGCTCCGCGGCCGGCATGGCCACCAACAGTGCGGGCAACTGCAATAAGCCGCCGCCGCCGCTAATTGCATCAACCCAACCTGCGGCCGCGGCCGCAATGCACAGCAAGATTATTGTGGTCAGGTCAAGCCCGGCGATTTCAATGGCGAAGATATCCACTTCAAGTAATCAAACTGAACGCCACTGGCGCACAATACCCAGCACCTCTATGAGTTCATTGGCAATTGCATCAGGAATCGCATCACCATCTGGGATCTGTTCACTTGGTACCCGGGAGTGCGGGATCCAGATGGCTCGCATGCCTATCTCTTGGGCGCCGAAGATGTCGTCCCAGATTCGATCCCCGACAAAGACACACTGCTCGGGCGCTACTTCGAGTTGGGCTGTTATCGACATAAATGCTTCCCGATGTGGCTTTGCGACGTCCATCTCACTGGTGTAGCAAGCCGCGTCGATCAAGTGCGCCAACTCATCGCGTTCGAATACTTCCTGGTGATGTACACGTGGCCACAAGGTATTACTCAATACCCCGATGGCAAGCCCGTCTGCGCGTAATTGCTGCAGCAACTCACTGGCTTGCGGGTCGGCCAAAGTGTGCGGCGCCCAAAAATCCAGGTAATTTGAGAGTGCGCTCAAGTGCGCGGCTGATCTCGTGTCTATCCCGAGATTGATGAAAATACTGTCGAGTGCCCCGGTGCTCATCGCGCCACTTGAATCCCGCTGTAATCGCCAGCGGTCAGCTTCGGCGTCAAAAAGCTGTTGGGCCAACGCTCTCGCATTGGGCGGGTCATAAATCTCGGCATAGACGTACCACTGCGAGAAGAGATCAATGTCGTGCCATGGCGTAAGGGTGCCACCCCAATCGAAAATTACCGCGTCGATCGCCACGGGCTACTCGCAAACTGTCAAGAGCGCCGGCACTGCATCGGCGAGTGAAATATCAGTACGCTCGCCCGTGCGACGATCCTTAACCTCGATGAATCCCTCGACCAAGCGTTTACCAACTATCACGATCGTGGGCACGCCGATTAGTTCAGAATCATTAAATTTCACCCCCGGCGAAACCCCGCGTCGGTCGTCGTAAAGCACTCGCAGGCCAGCCGCCTCAAGTTGCCCAGCCAACACCTCTGCAACTGCAAATGGTGCATCCTCTTTACCAGTCGCGATTAGGTGAATATCGGCCGGAGCCACCTCGCGCGGCCAAATCAGGCCTTTATCATCATGTGACTGCTCGGCTACCGCGGCAACAGCTCGTGATACCCCGATGCCGTAAGAGCCCATCGTCACAGTGACGAGCTCCCCCCTCTCGTTGAGCACTTTCAGCCCCAACGCCTGGGCGTATTTGCGCCCTAGTTGGAAGATATGGCCAATTTCGATTCCACGAGCAATTTCTAGGCCCTGCCCACACTCGGGACAACTATCACCGGTAAGAACTTCGGCCACCTCGATAACACCATCGGGGATGAAATCGCGTCCGGCCACCAAGTCATAAACATGTGACCCCGATACGTCCGCACCCGTGATCCAACGCGTGCCGGTTACTACCCGTGGGTCAACTAGGTACTTGATGCCCGAAGAATTCGCCTCGCCCAAGGCACCGGGGCCGATATAGCCCTTCATCAAAGTCGGGTACTTGGTGAAGTCCGGCTCTTCGAATGGCCGCGGCACCCCCGGCTGCAGTACGGCCTCAAGGCGCTTCAAATCTACTTCGCGATCACCCGGCAGCCCAACAGCTAAAGCCGTTTCAACGCCGCCTGGACCCTTAACCATTAAAACGATGTTCTTCAATGTGTCAGCCGCGGTCCAGGGGCGATCTGCCCGTGCCAAATCAGCGCGCTCATTTGATAGTTCAACAAGTGACGCGATGGTCGGGGTGTCAGGTGTCTGCTCGGCATGGGCCGCAGGCACCGATGAGTAATCAGAAGCCGCCGGTGCGGGCGTAACCACCGCCTCCACATTTGCAGCGTAATCACATGCCGTGCATCGAACGAAAGTATCTTCGCCAACTTCGGTTGACGCTAAGAACTCCTCACTTGCTGAACCGCCCATGGCTCCAGACATCGCTGACACGATCACGAACTCCATGCCAAGACGCGTAAAGGTATCGATGTAGGCATCGCGATGACGTTGATATGACTTTTCAAGACCCGCGTCATCAACATCGAAGGAATACGAATCCTTCATGACGAACTCCCGGCCGCGTAAAATACCAGCCCGTGGGCGGGCCTCGTCGCGAAACTTGGTCTGAATCTGATAGATCACTAGTGGCAAGTCTTTGTACGATGAGTACTCACCCTTGACGAGCAGGGTGAACATCTCCTCGTGCGTGGGCCCCAGTAGATAGTCGCCCTTACGCCGATCTTGGAGGCGAAACAAGGTGTCGCCATACTCGGTCCAGCGGCCGGTTAACTCATATGGCTCACGTGGGAGCAGTGATGGAAAATGCACCTCTTGGAATCCCGCCCGGTCCATCTCATCGCGAATTATGTTCTCGATATTTCGGTAAACCAAGTAACCAAGGGGTAGCCAAGAGAAGACACCCGGGGCGATTCTGCGCACGTAACCAGCACGAACCAGCAACCGGTGACTCGGCACCTCGGCATCGGCCGGGTCCTCGCGCAGGGTCCGCAAAAACAGTGTCGACATTCGCAGCATCGCTAAACCCTATCGGCCGCGACCCGCGCTACTTAGAACAGCACGCTGGTGAAGGTCTCCGATTGGGCAAAGCCCACCCGGGTATACGCCTTGCGGGCTGAATAATTGAAGTCATTTACATAAAGTGAGACATTCGGCGCAATGGCGGATTGAGCTATATTCACCACCGCCGCCATCCCGGGAGCAGCCAACCCGCGACCGCGATATGCCGGTGCCACCCACACGCCCTGCACTTGACAAGCCGCCCCGGTGGCTGACCCTATTTCGGCTTTGAAGATAACTTCGCCATTGTCGATGCGTGCCAGCGCATGACCCGATTGGATAATCTCGGCGATGCGAGCGCGGTAGGCCCCGCCCACCCCACCAGATTCCGGCGAAATCCCCACCTCATCGGTAAACATGTCCACACAGGCCGGCACCAACAGGTCCAACTCGCTGAGTTCCACTAATCGCACCCGGTCGTCAGCGGCAACAAGTGGTGGCGTGTTAAGGGTCAAAAACGGCTGATTGGTTCGCACCTCGCGGGCCGGTCCCCAAGCTGGTTCAAGTAATCGCCAAAGGTCTTGGACTTCTTCGGCTGGCCCCACAAATGAAGAGCATCGGCGCGGTAGCGGGCGCAGTCGATCGGCAAATGCTGCTCGAGATGTCGATGTAGTTGCAATCGGGACCAGGTTAGCTCCCACGTACACCAGTGAGTGCAATCGGTCATCGGTAAAGTAGCCCCAAAGATCACCGCCAAGGCGCCACGGGTCAGTGCCCGCAATGTTCACTCGGGCAGCAACGAAACAATTGACAACCGGGTCGAGAGCGAGCAGCTCTTGCACCTGGGCTAGATCACTTGACCCAACACCGCGAACCACGCCGGTCATGAGGTGGTCGATTGTCATCTGCGGATCCCAACTACGCGGTGGTGACGATCGGATCGCCAGAAACATCACCCATCTGCTCCGCCAATTTAAGCGCTTCTTCGATCAGGGTCTCAACAATCTGCGACTCCGGTACGGTCTTGATGACTTCACCCCGAACAAAAATCTGACCCTTGCCATTGCCTGATGCCACCCCGAGGTCGGCTTCGCGGGCCTCACCGGGGCCATTAACCACGCAGCCCATGACTGCAACTCGCAGTGGCACATCAAGACCCTCTAGGCCAGCCGTTACTTGTTCTGCCAAGGTGTACACATCTACTTGAGCGCGGCCGCATGACGGGCACGACACAATCTCCAATCCACGTTGCCGTAGATTCAACGACTCCAGAATCTGGTTTCCGACTTTAACTTCTTCAACCGGTGGCGCCGAAAGGGAAACGCGGATAGTGTCGCCGATCCCGCGGCCTAGGAGTGCGCCGAAGGCGACAGCAGATTTAATTGTGCCCTGGAATGTGGGTCCGGCTTCGGTCACCCCAAGATGCAATGGGTAGTCGCATTGCGCCGCCAATTGGATATAAGCCTCGACCATGATCACCGGGTCATGATGCTTCACCGATATTTTGATATCGCCGAACCCATGCTCTTCAAAAAGTGAGGCTTCCCAAAGCGCAGACTCGACGAGTGCCTCGGGAGTGGCCTTGCCATATTTTTTGAGGAGTCGCGGATCAAGGGACCCGGCATTGACCCCGATTCGAATCGGGGTGCCGAGATCACTAGCAGCGCGAGCAATTTCAGCAACTTTGTCATCGAAAGCTTTAATGTTGCCCGGGTTAACACGCACCCCTGCGCAGCCGGCATCGAGGGCAGCGAAAACATATTTCGGCTGGAAGTGAATGTCGGCAATCACCGGGATACCTGATTTGCGTGCGATCGCCGGTAGTGCGTCCGCATCATCTTGGCTCGGCACCGCAACTCGAACCACCTGGCAACCTGAAGCGGTGAGCTCGGCGATCTGCTGCAAGGTGGCATCGACATCAGCCGTCAAAGTTGTGCACATCGATTGCACGCTGATGGGGGCGTCGCCCCCGACGGCCACCGGGTGGGTCGGGTGCTTGAGCAGGATCTGTCGGGTTTTACGCCGGGGCGAAAGTACCGGCGGGGGCGGAACCGGAATGCCTAGATCTATGCTCACGGGCCCTAGTATCCCTGACACCGGCCCAGGACGCACGCAGCCTCAGGTGGGGCTAGATCGATTGGGTCGCGAATAGCAAGACTACTAGTGAAATCGGAAGCCCAAAGTCGCTAAGCAAAATCAGCGAATTACCGGGTTTGAAGTTCTTTTCAACTGCCATCTGCTTAACATGCTGCACGCCAGCAAGGACCAAGAACACGATAACCGGGACACTTATCACTAACCAGGCCTCGGGCCCGCGGGTCATCGCCAGTAATCCTGCGATACCGATACCCCAACAGATGAACCCAATTTCATATTGGAAGCCATTAGTAACCCAACCGATATTCTTCGCGGTGCTCTTGGCAAATGCTGTATGCATGAACCCGCTCACGATGAACTGGACACCAACCGGCAAAAAGAGCAGCCAGCGCATTGCTGTATCCGCGAAATCATCAGTTTCAAGACTGCCTGGTGGCGACCAACCTAGTAAAGCAAATACCCACGCCAACACCAGCACTAACGGAATAATGAGTACGCCCATGGCCGCATAATACTCGCGGCCACCTAGTACTTTGGGATGATTTCGCCTGAAAACGGCAGGGTTTCCGCCGGACTTGGTGGCGGCCGGCTCGGCACCCACCGACGCACTTCATCGCTGGGTGCGCGCGTTTTCGTCGTGAAATCCGGAGTTTTGGTCGGTTACACGACGAAAACGCGCGCACTCACGTAAGTGCGAGGTATTGCTCTTTGACGTTGGGCGGTGATCAGCCCAAGCTGATGGGTTTAATCAGATCCGCCCAAATTACAATTACTCCCATGCCGACCAAACAGGCGGCTACCACATATGCCACCGGCAGCAGCCGCGCAATATCAACATGGCCAGGATCGGGGCGATGGCGAACTTTGGCAAGCCACCGGCGTAGCCCTTCGTAGAGGGCGCCGGCCACATGGCCGCCATCAAGTGGCAGCACCGGTAGCAGGTTGAACAGGAACAGGAATAGATTCAATGACGCGGCCAGCCCCAGGAAGGTTGCAGCTTTAGCCATAAAGGGCTGGTCCATTGCGGCGATTTCGCCGCCTAAGCGGCTGACGCCTACCACACTTACCGGGCTGTCGATGGCGCGTTCACCGCCGCCGATCAAGGTGTCCTTGACTAGTTCATAAAGGCGAACCGGTAGTGAGATCAATGCCTTAACCGATTGCGCGGTGATATCCCACATGTAACCGGGCACACTTGACCACGGCTGGGGGACGAACTCAAATGCTGGACGCATTCCAAGGTAACCAGAAGCCGTTGTTTCACCGGTTGGATTGCCCCGGTCGTCATAGACCGGCCGATCAATGGTGGCTATCGTGATCGGTACCTCGATCGCCGAGCCCGCTCGAACTAAGGACAAGGTCACCGTGGTGTCACCGTGGGCTCGGATCCACGCCGTGGCATCGTCCCAGGAGCTTGCCGGGGCACCGTCGATTGCCGTGATCAAGTCACCGTCGACTAAGCCCGCCGCCGCCGCTGGTGCGAGGACGGTCCCGGTCGGGCAAAGACCTGACGGCAGTGGTTCACCCGTTGGCCTTGCGACGGTCGGGGTACAGGGCACGACTCCCGCAACCTGCAGGGTTGGCTGCGGCAGACCAATGCCAACCAGCATGATGGTGAAAAGCACGAAGGCGAATATCAGGTTCATGGTCGGGCCCCCGAGCATGATTACGACCTTCTTGCGTACCGGCAGTTTATAGAAAACTCGACCGGCATCACTTGGGCCAACTTCACCAAGTGACTGGCGCCGTGCATCATCGATCATGGCGCCGAATTTGCCGGTGGTCATACTGCGCGGCGCACCCGTCGGATCGTCCTTGGCCGGCGGAATCATGCCGATCATTCGGATATAGCCACCGACGGGTATTGCTTTGAGGCCGTACCTAGTTTCACCTTTGACTTTGGACCAAAGCGTGGGGCCAAAGCCGATCATGTAGTCGGTGACCTTGACCCCGAATTTCTTCGCCGGCAATAGGTGGCCGAGTTCATGTAATGCGATAGAGCCCCCGATTAGGAGCACGAAAACAATGATGCCAAGGGCCTCCAACATCAGCGCCTCGCCCCCCTTGCGATTTCACGGGCCCGATCGCGAGCCCAAGTGTCTGACGCTATGACGTTTTCTAGGCTCACTTCGTTCCCCGGTAACCAACCGCCACCCGTAGCAGCGAATTTGCCGCTGAGGTGCTCGTCGAGTACCTGTGCCACATAATCCACGATATCCAAGAAGCCGATCTCCCCCGCCAAGAAGGCCGCCA
>SHUQ01000064.1 GCA_009694585.1 Candidatus Nanopelagicales bacterium
GATCGGCGCGGTGCAGCCTTCTACATAGTGCACATATGCGCCCTCGTCAATGATCATCAAAGTGCGCTCAAACTGACCCATATTCTCGGTGTTGATGCGGAAATATGCTTGCAACGGGATGTCAATCTTCACATTCTTCGGAACATAAATGAACGAGCCCCCGGACCAAACCGCTGTATTGAGTGCAGCAAATTTATTGTCGCCAACAGGGATGACCGAACCAAAGAATTCCTTAAAGATATCCTCATGCTCACGAAGCGCGGTATCGGTATCGAGGAATAGCACCCCCTGCTCTGCGAGGTCTTCGCGGATCTTGTGATAGACGACTTCAGATTCATACTGCGCCGCCACCCCAGCCACTAATCGCTGCTTCTCGGCCTCGGGGATACCCAATTTGTCGTAGGTGCTCTTAATGTCTTCCGGGAGTTCTTCCCAGCTCGTTGCCTGTTTTTCGGTGGAACGAACAAAGTACTTAATATTATCGAAATCTATTCCACCGAGATTTGAACCCCAGGTAGGCATCGGCTTCTTTTGGAAAAGTCGCAGGCCTTTAAGGCGTAACTGCAGCATCCAGTCTGGCTCATTCTTCAGCGCACTGATATTACGCACGACATCCTCGTTGAGCCCGCGTCGGGCGCTTAGCCCAGCCGCGTCGCCGTCATGCCAACCAAACTCATATCGGCCCAGTTCGTCAATGGTGGCTGCTTGCTGCTCTGCGGTGGTTGTCATCACGTTGCCTTCCTATCGATGCGATTAGGTGAAATTTCGCCCATAAACTGAACGCGCGCGGCCTGCGTCGGGATAACCGTGGTGCAGACGCCATCCCCGTGGGCCAAGGTCGCTAGCCTGGTGACATGTCGGCCAAGTGCGGTGCCAAGTGCCAAGGTTTCGGCATCACATAGTGCCGGGAATTCAATTGCCGCCTCCACGATTGGGCAATTGTGTTGGCACAATTGCACCGTGACTCCGTGTTCGCCGTTCTCGACCGACGCGGCGTAGCCTGCGGCCGTTAAGGCGACGGCAATCTGTGCTGCGGTGCCGGTGATGTCATCATGTGGTGAAGGAAGCACCTGCTGCATTAATCGAAGGGCCCGCTGATCCGCAAATGCCCGCACTCCGGCATCTCCTTGAGTCTCGTGCACAAATCTCAGGGCTTCTACGGCTAGATCGTCATAAGTCTGGTTCAACGCGGCTCGCCCCGCTGCCGTGAGGCTAAAAACCTGGCTGGGCCGCCCACGGCGTGGGGTGGGCGCTGGCCCATAGGGTGCCCGATCCCCCGCCGTGACCAACCCGGCCACCTGTAAAGCCGTCAATTGCCGGCGAATACCGGCCGAAGTCATGCCCAAACGCTGAGCCAACTCAGCTGCGGTGCTGGGCCCAAGATCTAGGAGTGAGTGCGCTAACCGCTCAGCCGCCTCGCCAGGGAATTTCACAACGACATTGTTGCGTAATTCGATCGCCACCGCAACCTGGGGGGTCCATAGGATGCAGAAGTGAGCCAAACCGCGTTGCAGGTGGATGACCTCGTCGTCCGATATGGGGTGTTTTGTGCGGTAGATCAGGTGAGTTTTTCAGTGGCGGCTGGGCAGGTCACCGCGCTGGTTGGCCCCAACGGGGCCGGAAAAACCTCAACAATTGAGGTCTGCACCGGCTTGCGCATGCCCTTCAGCGGATCGGTGCGCCTATTTGGACGGCCACCGACTGAACTTGCTGCCCGAGCCCGGATCGGGGTGATGCTGCAACTAGGGGGTCTGTATCCAACCGCCAAGCCCATGGAGTGGCTGACCTATCTGGCTCGGTTGTATTCCGATCCCGCAGATCCTGGCACTTTGCTCCGGAGCCTGGGCATAGACCCGAAAACCAAGACAGCAACCCGACGCATGTCCGGCGGAGAGCAGCAGCGAGTCAAACTCGCAGCTGCACTACTCCCCCAGCCAGACTTACTTTTTTTGGATGAGCCCACCGCTGGCCTTGACCCAGCTGCGCGCCGCGATCTACTGGCCGCACTTAGCACATTGAGTAGCGAAGGTGCGGCAATTGTTTTGACCACCCATCAACTTGCTGATGTGGAAGAAATCGCCGATTTTGTGCTGGTACTCGCCGCGGGACACCTAGTGGCCAGCGGCACAGTTGCCGAGCTAGTGGGAGCAGGCAACACCATGAGTTTTCGGGCCACCGCGGGCCTTGATCTGTCAACTTTGGCGAAGGCGCTTGGTGCTGGCTTCGAAATTCGCGAAGCTAGGCCCGGTCAATATCTCGTTAACGGGCTAACCTCACCGCAACTTCTTGCTGACATCACTAAGTGGTGTGCCGCAAACGGCGTGCAAGCAACCGAAATTCGCTCGGGTGCTCGCACTCTAGAAGATATTGTCATCGAAGCCACAAGGGGTCAGAAGTGACGACTTCGTGGGCTCGAACTCGCGCACATACTGGTTGGGAGTTGCGCCTATTGCTGCGCAACGGCGAGCAACTACTCCTCGTTTTTATCATCCCAGCTGTACTCGTGGTAGCACTAGGGCTGACCAAATTTGTCTCCGGTGGCATCGACTCGGCCATTCCCAGAGTTTTGACGATCAGCATTTTGGCGACCTGTTTCACCTCCTTGGCCATCGCGACCGGTTTCGAACGACGCTCCGGTGCTCTCCGGTTCTTGGCTACGACTCCACTAACGAGGGTAAATTTGTTGACAGGCAAAGCACTCGCCACAGCAATAGTCACCTCGCTCTCAGTTCTTGTAGTGCTTGCGCTGGGGGGCTTCTTAGGATGGAGATCTGGTGGCTCTTGGCCCTTAGCACTCCTGATAGCGCTGCTCGGCATCTTCACATTTGCCTCATGGGGCTTGTTCTTGGCCGGTGCTCTGCGAGCCGAAGCCGTGCTAGCGGTTGCCAATGGCGCCTTCCTCGCCTTGATATTATTCGGTGGGATCATCATTTCCCCAGCGCAGTTACCCGTAGGGATGGGCTCAGTAATCAAGTTCTTACCCTCGGCTGCTTTGGCCGACGGACTAACTGTCGCGCTCGCGGGTCCGACAACTAGCGTCGAGCTACTACTACCAGCCTGCCTCCTCGCGGTTTGGGGCGCCGCCGGCGCCCTACTCGCCCGACACTACTTTCGCTGGGAGTAGCTCCAGTTGGCGACAGCTCAAGGTCGTCTCTAGGGTGGGGTTCATGAGCAACTTGGCAACAACTACGTCACCGGCAGCCCAAACAGCACAGTGCACTCCGGCTGCTCGTGGGATCTTCGTGGCGAATCTGGTTGCACAGTGCGCGATTATGGTGACCGGTGCCATCGTGCGCCTGACCTCCTCAGGGCTCGGTTGTCCCACTTGGCCTCAATGTGTTGAGGGCTCATATACCCCCACGGCCCGACAAGAGGAGGCTTGGCACAAGTACGTCGAATTCGGCAACCGCTTACTGACTTTTGCATTGGTCATTTTGGCAATCGCAGCGGTGGTTGCCGCCATCATGGATAGCCGCCGCCGGAGATCAGCTGGCCTTACCCGCAGGCCCACCCTCTTGCTGCTCTCCCTAATCCCAATAGTTGGCACTTTCGCCCAGGCGATTTTGGGCGGTGTCACCGTGCTTACCGGCCTAAGTCCCCTTAGCGTCTCATCGCATTTTATTGTCTCGATTCTCATAGCCGCTGGCTGTGTGGCACTTGTCGTACGCTCCCGTGATTTTGGCGATCAGCCGATAAACTTTCTTGTTCGGCCCAAACTTCGTGTCCTCACTTGGGTCATGGTCGTCACGGCTTTTTTCGTGGTAATTCTCGGGGTATTGGTCACGGGTAGCGGCCCACACAGTGGAGATGCAAAAAGCGAATCTCGATTTGGATTTGATCCGCGCACTGTCGCATGGTTACATGCTGACGTTGTTCTATTATTCGTGGGACTAATCCTTGCAATGTTGCTTGCCGTTCGATTGACCAAGGGTCCAAAGCAGCTATCTCGACTCACGTTAATTTTGCTAACAATCAGCGTCATTCAAGGAGTCATCGGCTACACGCAATACTTTGCGGGCCTGCCTGTTGCATTGGTTACTTTGCACGTGCTTGGCGCATCCCTTGTCTGGGTGACCGTATTGTTCATGCCCGCGGCGACCAGAACCCGCGGTTTGGCTCAAACGATTGACTAGCCAATGAATGGGTCGATGGCCACCGCGAGGAAAAGCAGCGCCAAATAGGTGATGGAACCGTGGAACAGGCGCATGGCAATTCTAAGCAAATCCTGGGTTCCGCCGCCGTCGGTCTTCTTGCGGGCGGCTTGATAGAGAATCACCGTCTGCATGATGAACAAGGCACCTAGAATCACGGCAGCGGTTGAATAGATCCAACTCATCGGTGCCACCACAATCAATGAAAATGAGACCAGCACCATAACAACCGCATAAACAAGAATATTTGTGGTTACCGTGGTGACCGGTTTAACAACAGGCAACATTGGCACGCCCGCGCACTCGTAATCATCTCGATACTTCATCGCCAGAGGCCAGTAGTGCGGTGGTGTCCAAAAGAAAATTATCAAGAACAGCACAACCGGCGTCCAGGTTAACGATCCGGTAACCGCTGACCACGCAATCAGCACCGGCATGCAACCGGCAGTTCCACCCCACACAATGTTCTGTGATGTGCGGCGCTTCAACAACATGGTGTAACCAACGACATAAAGCAAAATGGCAACAATCGCCAGTACTGCTGAAATCACATTTGCTAGCCAAAGCAAGGCGACCACGCTACCTAGGCTCAAGACGAGACCTTGAATGATGCCCGCCCGGACGCTGATCGTGCCCAGTGCCGCCGGCCGGTGGTCAGTGCGTCTCATCAGGGCGTCTATGTCTCGGTCGTAAACACTATTAAAGGTATTCGCCGCTCCGGCCGCCAAAGTGCCACCAATTAATACAGCGACGACCACCTTCAAGGTGGGCAACCCCTGCGCCGCCAAGAACATGGTTGGGATAGCTGTAGTTAAAAGCAACTCCACGATTCGGGGCTTGGTTAGCGCCACAAAAGCCAGCGTTTGTTGGCCCCCAGTTAACTTCTTGGGGGCGGGCACCGCTGTCATCTCAGACACATTACCGGTACCCCCGATGTTGGCCTAGCGGTGTTGAGATAGGGGCTTGGTGATTCACCGCAATTCAGTAAGGTTGCGCCATGAGCAATGTGCTGAATTGGGACTCAACTGACGATGATGCAGTGCGGCACCTACGCGCCTTGGCGATGGACGCCGTGCAAAAAGTCGGCAATGGTCACCCGGGTACCGCAATGAGTTTGGCGCCGGTGGCCTATCTCCTGTTCTCACGTGTACTTAGACACGATCCAAGTGACCCAAATTGGCTAGGACGAGACCGGTTCGTTCTCTCGTCCGGGCACTCCAGCTTGACCCTTTACTCACAGTTGTTCCTTTCGGGCTATGGCTTGACGATTGACGATCTGCGTGCATTTCGCACCTGGGGCTCCCGCACCCCTGGTCATCCAGAACATGGCCACACCACCGGCGTTGAAACGACCACCGGACCACTTGGCCAAGGGCTGTCAACGGCCGTCGGCATGGCGATGGGCGCACGTTATGAGCGTGGGCTGTTTGATCCTGACGCGGTGCCGGGCACGAGCCCATTTGATCATCGGGTCTGGGTTATTGCTTCAGATGGCGATCTTGAGGAGGGCATTACTTCAGAATCCTCGTCACTTGCTGGGACCCAAGGGCTAAACAATCTAATTGTTATGTGGGACGACAACCATATTTCCATTGAAGGCGATACCGCGGTTGCCTTTACGGAAAACGTCGTCGATCGCTATGCGTCGTACCACTGGGCGACGCATGAAATTGACCGAAATGAAGACGGCTCGGTGAACGTGACACAGCTGTTCCACGCCATGCAAACAGCAATGGCAGAGAAGTCACGTCCCACTTTCATAAGAGTGCGCACCACTATCGGTTGGCCAGCACCGCATGCTCAGAACACCGCGAAATCGCACGGCTCGGCACTCGGCGCCGAAGAAGTAGTCGCAACCAAGGTCGTGCTCGGGCTTAACCCGGATGAATCATTTGCTTTCCCCAAAGTGTTAATCGAGAGTGTACAAAGCAAGCTAACCGGGCGCATCGAACAAATGCGCACAACCTGGGATACCAGTTATCAGGCGTGGCGCTCGGCTCAACCCGACCGAGCGGCACTACTTGACCGATTGCGCGCAGGCGAGCTTCCCGCCGCCTTCGACTCAGCGTTTCCCAGCTATGCAGTTGGTAGCTCTGTAGCAACCCGAAAAGCTTCCGGTGAAGCCATAAATGCGATTGCGGCTATAATGCCAGAACTTTGGGGCGGGTCAGCCGACCTAGCGGAATCAAATAACACAACCATCGAAGGCGGTAAAAGTTTTCTGCCGGCAAGCTCCAAGGTCCCGGATGCATCACCGTATGGGCGCATCTTACATTTCGGCATTCGTGAGCACGCCATGGGTGCAATTCTCAATGGCATCTCCCTTGATCGATTGACTCGAGTTTTCGGCGGAACTTTCATGGTCTTCAGCGATTACATGCGCGGTGCAGTCCGGCTCTCGGCACTCATGCAAACTGCCGTTACCTTCGTGTGGACTCATGATTCGATTGGTCTTGGCGAAGATGGTCCAACGCATCAACCAATAGAGCATTTGTGGTCGCTTCGCGCAATTCCAGGTCTATCGGTTGTGCGGCCTGCCGATGCAAATGAGACATCGGCCGCTTGGCATGCGACTTTATCCTCGCACCGGCCGGTGGGGTTGATCTTGACACGGCAGAATCTGCCGACACTAGCTACGGCAGAACTCGCCCGGACGGGCGTGGCACGTGGCGGATACATCATTGCCGACCACGGTTCGCCTTTGGTGCTGCTGATGGCGACAGGCTCTGAGGTGCAACTTGCCCTGCAGGCACATTTAACACTCGCCGCGGAAGGAATTTCCTCAAGGGTAATTTCGATGCCATGTTTGGAATGGTTTAATGAACAAGATCAGGCCTACCGTGACAGCGTGCTGCTACCAACAGTGCGAGCCCGGGTAGCGATTGAGGCCGGGGCGACCCTTGGCTGGTGGCGTTACGTCGGTGATCACGGAAAGGTGATCGGTATCGACCACTTCGGCGCGAGTGCCGACCAAGGCGTGCTGTTTCATGAGTTCGGTATTACGGTTGAAGCAATAGTTGCGGCCGCTAAATCAAGTTTGGGAGCGTGAGTAGATCCGATGAATGCCCTCCTAGAGCTAACCGATCTTGGCGTTTCGATCTGGCTTGATGATCTCGATCGACACCGCATTACCTCAGGAAATCTCGCTGGCCTCATCCAGAACAAGTGCGTACGCGGCGTCACCACCAACCCAGCAATTTTTGACAAGGCAGTATCAGCGGGTGCTGAAGCCTACGCCGCGCAGATCAACGAGCTGGCAGCACAAGGAAAAGACGTCGATCAGATAATTCGCAGGCTTACCACTGACGACGTACGCGCAGCGTGTGATCTATTTACCGGCCTTTGGCAACAGTCCGGTGGTGTTGATGGTCGAGTGTCGATTGAAGTTGATCCGCGCCTTGCAAATGACACCACCGCCACCATGTCCCAGGCTCGAGAGCTGTGGACGGAGGTGGCCCGCCCGAATGTTCTGATTAAGATTCCAGCAACTAAGGCCGGGCTCCCGGCAATTACTGAAGCCGTCGCTAATGGCATAAGCGTCAATGTGACCTTGATCTTCGCTGTGGATCGCTACCTTGAGGTTATTGCAGCGTATGAAGACGGCCTCGTCCGCGCCAAGGCAGCGGGCCACGATCTATCGGCTATTCAATCGGTTGCCTCGTTCTTCGTGAGCCGAGTCGATGCTGCGGTTGACGCGCGACTTGAGGCCATTGGAACACCCGCCGCACAGGCCCTCAAGGGTGATGCTGCCATAGCTAATGCCAGGCTTGCTTGGGTTGCCTATGAAGAAGCACTTGCTGCACCAAGGTGGGCAGAACTAGCTGAATGCGGTGCGAATCCGCAGCGGCCCCTGTGGGCATCAACAGGTGTTAAAGATCCAAGCTATGACGACACGCGATACGTCGTTGACCTAGCAACCTCGGGCTGTGTGAACACCATGCCCGAAGCCACTTTGGAGGCCGTTGGCCAACACGGTCACGTGATCGGAGATACCGTGCGCGGCACCGGGTCTGCAGCAACATCCACCTGGCAGGCACTCGCTGAACTGGGAATCAACCAAGGGTCGGTGTGTGAGCAGCTTGAAGTCGAGGGGGTTCAAAAATTCATCGACTCGTGGGAACAGTTGCGCAGAACTGTGCAGAGGGCGATGCAGGCCCCGGAATGACAGCCAGCGTCACAAATCCACTCCGAAGTCGCCTTGACCACCGGCTACCAAGGGTCGCCGGCCCGTGCGGCATGGTTCTTTTTGGTGTTACAGGGGATCTAGCCACCAAGAAAGTTATGCCGGCGATTTATGATCTCGCCAACCGTGGCCTCCTCCCACCGGGTTTTGCTTTAGTCGGCTTCGCAAGGCGAGATTGGGCTGATGAGGACTTCGCTCAAATCGTTCACGACGCTGTCCGCGCGCACGCCCGCACCCCATTTCGCGAATCTATCTGGAACCAACTAGCCGAAGGCATTCGATTCGTGGCAGGTGACCTTGCTGACCCGGCGGCCTATCAGGAATTAAGTGCCGCGGTTGCTGAGCTCGACGCCAATCGAGGCACGAGGGGTAATCACGCATTTTATCTATCTATTCCCCCTGGCCTTTTCCCGGTCGTTTTGGAGCACCTCAAAGCTTCGGGTTTAGCCGATAGCCAAGAGAATGCATGGCGACGAGTTGTCATTGAAAAGCCATTCGGCCATGACTTAGTCAGTGCCACCGAGCTGAATCGCGTAGTGAGCGAAGT
>SHUQ01000065.1 GCA_009694585.1 Candidatus Nanopelagicales bacterium
AATCATTACCTTATGTGATGGCCTTAGGCAAGAACCCTAGCAAGGTTGACGTCAGTAATGCTGCGTGCATGGACATCTATACCAACAGTATCCCGCTGATTATCAATGGCTACACCTATGTTCATGCCGCCAATCACTACAAGCGACCGACACCATCGGTAAATGCGCTTGCTAATGCTTTGGTGAAAAACGAAAATGATGATGCGCAAGGGGCTGCACTTGCCTCCGGCTTCGTCTTCGGTATGTGCTAGCGGTTATTTGAACTAAGGAGCCGTCGGCAAACTCACGTTGCCGGCGGCTCCTCCATTTCCGGTGAAGTTGTTGATTCTGGCGTTGGTTCGGGTGTTGGTTCAGTTGGCACTTCATCTTTTTTACGGCGGCGAACCAAGCCAATTATCGCGACAACCACCGCGCCGGCGATTAATCCGATCACTAGATAGCTCCACCACGGCAATCCATTACTACTTGAGGTTGAGCCGGTAACTGTGAGGTCGATAGTGTCGGGTCCCGCTGTTTGTACTGATGCTTGTTTTCGGGTTGGTTGTTTCGGTGATCTTGAGCAATGCCTTAGGTGAGGTACCTGATTTCGCCCAGTTGGAATTCCTCCGGATGGCGGTGCCCGGCTTCTTGCTCGCACTATTAGGGCTGGTTGCACGTGAGCCAAAATCAGGCGACACCCTTTGGTACACCAGACCAACGATGACCATGGTTTATCGCGTTGGCGGCGTGATCATGCTCATAGCTGCATGTGTGCTAGCTATGCGCGTTTGAGGTTTCAGCTACCACCACTTAGCCGGGTAGGAGTGGTAGCCGAGCATGCGGTTAGTCGCTATCGCCAGGCCAATGACCAAGACGGTGTAAATCATCAGGACCCCAAAAGCCGCCGGGGCATCTGAGAAGACATAGCCGGCCATGATCGCCGCAAATGGCACGGCGAATGCGGGAGCATGAAACACGCCTAATGCATAGAACAAGAACAACGTGATGGCTCCCGCGACGACCCCCAGCACGGTTCCGGGTAGCGGCAAGACCGACAAACCAATACCTAAAATGCCAGTGACCGCATAGGCGCTGAGCACTCGAAGTGGGCGACTTCCCGGTAGCTCAGGTTGCGCGACAATCAACATGAAGGTAACCAGCGGCGGAACAAGCAGGGTGTGGACAAAGCTAAGGCCGCCTTCTAGTGCCCCGCTGACAGCAAGGATCACAGCGAGAGCCACCGTCTGAAATGCAACCAATAAAAGGATTTTGCGCATTGGCATCCGCGTTGTGCTGTCGATCAGAGGCCTTGACAGACCCTGCCGTGATTCTTCAGTCATTGAGCACCCGCCACCGGAACCATAAGTTCAGCCAAGTGCGCGCCGCCAAGATGTAGTCGCGTCGACCCGGTCGACGAGGTCACATAGCGGGCCGGCAACTGACCGGTAAATGGGTTCATGGCAAACAGCCACTGCGATCGAAGTTCCAACTCCAAGACATCACCGGCGCGCAACCTGGTGGCCTGTGGCAGCAGTGCGACCCTGATCGGCACGATCTCACCGGGGCTAAATGGCTCGGCCTTGGCGTGGGTGTGCACCGGTTGCCAAGGGGTGGACAGTTCCGAGTCGAGTTCACGGTGCGCGAGGCGGTGCCAGCCGTGGGTAACCACATCGCGGCCGAAACCATAAGAACCTTCGAAGGGTACTTCCACTCCCCCACGAATCAGTCGCACGGCCGCTAACAAGGTCGCGTCATCCGTGCCCTCGAGGCTGACGTCAGCACTAAATATCATTGGCCCGATCAGGTCGCAGGCCGCCGACACCTGCCACCTGAATTTCAGTGCTCCATCCGCATTCGCGAAAACCATTGACGTGTCGGAGGTCTCCGGATTCTCAGTTAGTTGCCCACCCGAGCGAAGGTGCAGTGAAGTCCAGGTGACATCAGGTGGCGGCCAGTCCGCGGCCATGCGAATCTCGGCTGGTGCGTCGCCTGCTTCGTGGATAGCGATGCGCACCGGTGGCACTTGATCCCAGCCGTTATCCGCGCCAGCCAAGAAGTGCTCGAAGAAGCGTAATTGCGTGGCTTTGGCTTCATCGCCGTAGAACACGCACCATTTACCGCCGCGGTGGGTCCAGATCCATTTCTGTTTTGATGAAACTCGGCGAAATGCCTCGAAGGAGCCGCGGGTATGCAGTAGGTGGTCTGAGAAGCTGCCGCAGACCAGCATCGGCACGTTGATGCGCGAAAGTTCCGGCATCCGCGAGCGCCACCAGTCATCGAGTTCTGGTCGGCTCAGCGCTTGCGCGTATAAATCCTCGGTGGTGCGTCCGGACCGGTTGGTGATCTTCCCCCACATCGCAAAGAAGCCGTGCTCGCGCACCCCACCGGGCTTGGCGAAATCTCGATAGACATCCGAAAAGCCCTCCCATGGGCAGATCGCCGCCAAATGCGGTGGTTGCTCCGCAGCAGCTCGATATTGCGAGAGCGCTAAGTATGAAACACCTAACAGACCTACTTTGCCGTTCGACCAGGGCTGGGTGCCGGCCCATTCGATTAAGTCGTGGTAATCCTCACCCTCTTGTTTTGAGAGCATGGTGCCGGTGCCCTCTGAGGTACCGAACCCGCGCAGATCACAAACAACTACCGCGTAACCAAGTGCTACCCAATGCGCGGGGTCCGGCCCCTCCCACCCTGTCCAGGCTGAGAAAGTTACTGGTTCTGGTTGATGAAAGACCCGGTACTGCGGTGACGGTAGGTAACCCCACGGCACTTTCTTTGGCAGCGCATCCTTGTTATAGGGGTGCGCGCACATTATTACCGGCACCGGCCCGCCGCCTCGGATTAAATCACCGGGGCTACCGGGGGCTGGGCGAAACACGTTGGCCCGCAGCACGATGCCATCGCGCGCGGTGATCGGGATATTCCATTCGGTGATGACACCATGAGGTGGCGGGGTGATTGTTATCGGTGGTAGCGCCATGCCGTGCAGGCGCCGGGCCACCGCTCGCGGGCTCGCCAGTTTCATCGACACTCCAAACCGCAACTGAGTTCTTCCCGCCTCACAGATTACTGGAACAACTCACGGTTAAGGGCAAAACCGCAGGGAAACGCCACGGCAATTCACCAACCGCGGCGCCCAGAGCTATCCGGTCAACCGGGGCGGTAGTAAATGAAAATAGCGAAAGGGGGTCGGATTTATCCGGCCCCCTTCGAAAACAACCTGCTCACTACACCTGCAAGTGCGACAACCTCACTAGCCAGCTAGGCAGCCGGACGGATACAAATCCGCCGGAATGAGCGCATCCGCTGGCACCTCGGTGCCACTTGCCGTGCCACAAACATCAGCAACCGCTTTCGGGATCCAGAACTGGCCCTCGGCTTCGAAGATTAATGAGGTCGGTGCGCCCTGGGGTGCATCGTCTGCGGTTTCGCCGGTGCCCAAGATCCCACTAACAACGGCCCAGCCTGCAGCGCATTCCACATTGTCGATCGTGAAGACATTGTCGGCGCCAAGTGCCTTTGCGGCGCCCTGCACCGAAGAGTCAAGTGCTGCCTTATCGCAGGTGGTCATGCCACCGATCAGGGAGGCTGCAGCAGATGCGGCTGCGGATACCGCCGCGGTGGACCCACCTGATGAGCAGGCGCTCAGACCGGCGATCGCCATGGCTGCGGCCGCGGCAAGTGCTGCGGACTTCGTGTTGCTACGCATAGAAAACCCTTCGAATTATTTGCACGTGCGTCTTCAGTATCACCCGATAACCGGGCTCAAGAGCACCGAACACGCCAGCATCCTAAGTGAACTTTGTCCCATCTCTTTGGGGTTAAAGGGCGCGGCCACGTGAGTGACCATCACTAACCGCGGCCACGCAGCAACCAAGCTCGCTCGTCCCAGATCTGGGATCGCCGGTGGCACCCAACACCGGAGGAGGTCCGCAAGTGACCGCGCGACCAAGTCGGCTGCTGCTCGACATACCTACGCAAGGCATAAACGCCATTACGAGCCTGACGGACCGGATCGATCTACCGTGCACCGCTCGCGTCAGTTTGCTTCCAACCACCCTCCCGATACGAGACAGCACCGCCCTTGACCTCAATCACCACCGCCCCGCGATCAGGCATCAGCACCAACAGATCGATCTCCACCTCACCGTGCTCGATGTCGATGAACCGAACACCGTGCAGCAACACATCGCAGTCGCGCAGCTGATGCTTCAGCGCCCCCCACCACTCTGGCTATTCCTGGTCACATGTCAATTACTCCTACCCAGGAGGTTGCAGAGCCATCCACGCAACTAGGTGAACGTCGTCACGACTGATCGGGTACCGCTTGGCCTTGGTTTCAGGCACGACTAGGCCAAGCTCATCGACAAGGGAGTTCGACGTATGCCGCACTTTGGTAACAATTGCAATATATTATTGAAGATATATAGTCCTATGCTACCGTTCATGAACCACCTGAACCGATCAACTTGCAAAGGGGAGAGCAGTGGCGCGTGTAGCGGTTGTGAATCTCGATCATGTCGCAGTAATGGTCAAGGACCTCGATCGGTCGCTGGCCTTTTATCACGATCTACTTGGGCTTGAGTTCGTGACCTCCGAAGAACACAACGACGGCCCAATCTCCACGATGACCGCCATGCCCGGAGTCCGGATGCGGGAATACCGGCTGCGGCCAGCCCGGGGTGTACATGGCCACACTCGTGTCGACGGCCCTGGACTAACCGTTGACTTGATCCAATGGATCGCCCCTGAGAGCCCGCAAGCGCGGTATCCAATCAATCACGTTCCGAGTTCTCATATCTGTTTTGGTGTCGAGAGTGTGCCTGAGATGTATCAGGTCCTTCTGGACGCCGGAGTAGAAGTTGTCTCGCCGCCGGTGACCTTTGACGGAGAAGGCGAGTGGCACGTTCTGTTCCTGTACGACCCGGATGGAAACCTCATTGAACTGAATGAAATTGGTACGGGCACTCAGCATGCGCACGAACCGAAGACACACCCGTGGAGCCGTTACTAGGACTTCACGCTTTCGCGGGCGAGGTCTCTGCCAATCAACTCCGCTCGCGCATCGACACAAGAATGGAGCGCCATCCGTGACCGGTCGCGGAAACGACTCCAACGAACAACCTGTCCCCCGCGTTGTCGTCGTCACCGGTGGTGGCAGCGGGTTGGGTGAGTGTATCGCGACCTTGCTTGCTCAGCAGGGGCACAAAGTCGTGATCGGCGATATTGACATTGCCGCAGCACGCCGGGTGGCAAACAACCTAAGTCACCTGGGCCTTAGCGTTGCAGCCGTCGAGGCGGACATTCGTCGTGACTCCGAATGCGCACGGCTGATTTCGTCTGCGATCGAGTTGTGGGGTCGCCTCGATTGGCTTGTCTGCAACGCGGGCGTTCAGATCGACAAAACAATTATAGATACAACCGACGAGGAGTGGGACTTCGTCCTTGGCGTGAATCTGAAAGGGGCATTCCTCTGCTCGAAATACGCTGTCCCCTTCATGGCGACAAATGGCAGTGGCTCGATCGTGATGATCTCGTCGATTTCTGGTCAAGTTGGGAATGCTCAGCAAGCGGCCTACAACGCGAGTAAGCACGGAATGATTGGCCTAGCGCGCGCGATGGCAGTTGATCACGCACCAGATGGAATTCGGGTCAACGTTCTTTGCCCGGGGTCGATGGACACCGCAATGTCCCGAGCGATACCCGAGGAGAAACTGGCGCCTTATAAAAACCGCAACCTGCTCAAGCGGTTCGCGGACCCCATGGAAATCGCAACTTGCGTGGCGTTTCTACTGGGTGACGACGCATCATTCGTCACGGGCTCGGTGATCATGGCGGACGGCGGCTACACAGCCTTCTGAGCCGATCGGTGACGGAAGTAAGGATGCGCCGTGCGACGTACGTCCATTCCGAATGTAACCCTACGGGCATCTGAGCCACTCAGGGGGAGCATTTAGCGCACAAGAACCGGGATCGTTTCGTAACCTCTAATGATGTGTGAGGGATAGCGTGTCGGCCTGTCATGGGTCGTGAATGCTGAGTAGTTCGTGGCGAGGACTTCGACCCCGACGCGCGCTTCCAGCTTAGCAAGCGGCATCCCCAAGCAGAAGTGGATCCCATCTCCGAACGCAAGATTCCGCATGCTGCCCCGGTCGAACTGAAGTTCGTTCGGACTCTGGAAAACTTCGTCGTCGCGGTTCGCCGATCCATACAACAGAAGCACACGTTCACCTGCGGGAATTACAACGTTATGTATGCGCACGTCGGCTGTCGTCACGCGACACAGCCACTGAACCGGTGAGTCGTGCCTCAGGAACTCGTCCGTCGCGGCGACGCTCATACGACCGTGCCCGTCAAGCACTTGCTCCCGACTAATCTCCCCGTTCGCCAAAGCGTAAATCACGTTGCCTAGCAGACTGCTAGTCGTCTCCATTCCCGCGACGATCAGTAGGAGACACATCCCCGCTACATCCGAGCGGTCAATCAGACCACTCGACACTCCTTTCGCGATATCGCCCAGGATGTCGTCGTGAGAGGAGCCGTCGCCGCGGACTGCGACAAGTTCCTCGAAGAGGTCACACAGGTCTTTTCGCACTGCCTCGGCATGCGGAGAGGGCCTGTCCTGGCCCGCCGGACGTCGCATCATCTCAGTCGTCTTATCCACTGTCGAGCGAATCTCGTCCTCTGGCAGTCCGAGAAGTCGACAAATGGTCAGTACGGGAAGCTGCTGGGTGAAGCCGGTTCCCAGGTCGACTAGGCCCGCCTTCGGAAGCGAGCGCAATATGTCTTCTGCACACTCGCGGACGATGGGCTCGTAGGACTTGATGCTGCGGCTACTGAACCGGGTGGCTAGCAACCTACGAGTAACGTCGTGTTCCGGAGGGTCCATCTCGAGGAAATTTCCTCTCCCAAAGAACCCCACGTATTCGGCCATCTCTACCCCTTGGGCGCTGGAGAAGTTCTCCCAATCGCGTAAGGCAGCCTGCACGTCGTCGTATCGCGACAGTGCCCACACCTGGCGGTGCGCGCAGTAGTACACGGGGGCATGTTGCCTTAGAACGGCGTAACTCGGATATGGGTCGGTGTGGGACTGCTCCGAAAGGGGGTCATAGATTTCGTCTGACGACATTTCAACTCCAGAATATCGTCGTGCGCCAACCAAACGTAGAGGTCACCTTGTCGCTGTATTGTTGAAATTATACTAGCGGCTGTACAGTGTCGTGAATAATACATGGGCGTTCGGCAAGGGGAATCAAGGCAATTCGAGCCGTGGAGCATTCTTATCCCGTGCGGCGCTAGATCGCCGACCGATCCACAGAGTGCAAGGAGATCAGAATGACGGGCAAGCGGTTGAGGTTGGGCATAGTGGGGACAGGTGAGAATGCGCGGGACCACGCCAACGCCTCGCGCGAAATCGATGTCTTTGACCTCGTTTGCATCTGCGACACGTCGCTAGTCGCTCTGGAGACCTTTGGCGAAGTATTTGGTTGCGAGAACCGCTATACGGATCTGGCACAAATGCTTCAGGAACAGGCGCTGGACGTATTGGTCGTTTCGGTCTGGGGAGTGCACCATGCAGCGGTAGCGATGGAAGCGATGGTGAGTGCGCGTGTCCGAGCGATTGTCGTGGAGAAGCCGATCAGTATGGACGCAGCCGAGGCCCAGCTGATGGTTGATACCGCCGAGCGAACAGGCGTTCTACTCATCGAAGCTTTCAAATGGCGTTATGATCCCCAGCACTCAGCATGCGGCGAAGTCATCGCATCTGGACGGATCGGTGAGGTCAAGACCGTGATGGGTGTCTTCTCATCTCCGCTAACCGACCGTCTCGATGTCTCAAATTGGCGCTACCGCGCCGACCTCGGCGGCGGGTCGCTCTTCGATAGCGCAAGTTACCTCGTGCACTTCTCCCGCTTCGTGATGGGCCGCGAGCCCACTTCTGTAGTAGGCACGCGCGGTGATGGTGCCGACGTCAGACGCGGGGCCTCGGAACTCTCCGCGTCCCTTCTCCTCGATTTCGGTGGGGGGAGGACGGCCCTCCTCCAATCAAGCTACGCGCAGGCCTTCTGCCAAGAGGTAATGGTCATAGGAACGGCGGGCTGGCTGCGCTATATGTTGCCGTTCGACTCGCGAGGTTCCCGAGATGGTGAACTCATGACTGGTACGCCGCTTGCCGCAACAGTCGACTTGTTCCTCAACGACTTCACACACGAAGTCCTGACCTTCCCTCCGTGTAACCAGTTTGTTGCACAACTCCTGCATGTGCAGAACTGCCTTGCCGGGACGGCGCTCCCGGTCACCAGCGGTGCCTTCGCCGTCGGGAGCATGCTCGTTCTCGACGCGGCGCGAGAATCATTCGCCACGCGTCGCATCGTCGAGTTGTAGCGCAGTGGAGAAACCTGATGGACACCGTCATCCAAAATCCAATGTACGGGGAGCTCTACTATGCCAATGGGGTGCCTATAGGGCCGAATGCCATCCATCAGATTAGAGGAGTAGCGGAAGCCGTGCTCCTTGAGCAAATCAAGGGTGATCGGCGTGAGGTCCTAGGAAGGAGAGCGGTAACCGGTGATCGCTGCCCCTAGTTCGGTCAGCGCGTTCAGCCCTCGTTTTAGTTCCTCGCGTTCTTCTTCCTCGGTGAATTGCAAGACAGAGGTGTGGGTATATCCGTGATGTCCCACCTCGTGGCCGCCGGCGATGATGCTTCGGATTGCCTGTGGGTGGCGCTCGGCATCACGACCGGAGACGAAGAAGGAAGCCGAGATTCCATGCTGCGCAAGTAAGTCCAGGATCAGGGGAACGGCAACCTTGGGTCCATATGCACCCTGGGACAGCACTCCTGGCCGGAAAGCATTCTGCGGATCCTCACCGATCCACACTTCTTC
>SHUQ01000066.1 GCA_009694585.1 Candidatus Nanopelagicales bacterium
GGACACCTGAGGATGCCGGTGTTTGCCTCGACATCGTGGCCGAGTGTGGTGGCCACGTCCCAATATTGGGTGTCTGCCTTGGCCACCAGGTGATCGCCGTGGCATACGGCGCGATCGTTAACCGCGCACCCGAATTAGTGCACGGCAAGACTTCACTGGTGCACCATCAGGGCCAAGGTGTGCTCGCTGGACTCACGAACCCATTCACGGCGACGCGCTACCACTCTTTGGCAATTGACCCGTCGACGGTGCCGGCGGTACTGGAAGTAACAGGCACGACTGAATCTGGGGTAATTATGGCGATCCGCCATCGCGAACTTGTGGTGGAAGGTGTGCAGTTTCATCCCGAATCGGTCTTGACCGAAGGCGGCCACCGCCTGCTCGCCAATTGGTTGGTCGCATGCGGCGCACCCGGCGCACTCGCCATGAGTGTTGGTCTAACTCCAGTGGTCGGGAGAAGTTAACTCAATTACTAATTGCTAGGCGGCAGGTGTATCGGTTGGCACCGGCACCGGCTCAGGGGCCGGCGCTGACTCCGTCGGGAACGGTTCAAATGTGGGTTCGGCTATGGGTTCCGGCGCGATCGCCACGGTGATAGTTACCAACGTGCCGCGGTCAACAGCGGTGCCAGGTACCGGGCTTTGGGCGAGCACGGTGCCCGATGCAACGGTGTCGTCGGATTGCTTAACTACTTGGGCATCGAGGCCAACTTGCACCAAATCACTGCGCGCCTGGGCCACACTCACCCCAATAACCGCTGGCACCCGCACTTGACCTGATGAAACACTGATCGCGATCATGGATCCAGCTTCGACCTGCGTGCCTTCGGGTGGATCCTGCGCTAGCACATATCCAGCGGGCTGACTGGAGGCTTTCTCCTTAATGGTGCCAAGTTGCAAGTTTGCGTCACTTAGCGCCAGGCGTACCGAGTCAAGGGAGGTAAGCCCGACAAGTTGCGGCACGGTGGCCTGCTCGAGGCCGCCACTGATAGTTACGTTAACCGCTTGGTTCTGCTCGATGGTTTCACCGGCCGCAGGTTGCTGCGCGATGATCGTGCCCGAGGGTCGATCGGAGACTTCTGGAGTTTGCGCACCCAGGCGAAGTTGAAAGTCATCAAGTGCGGTGGTGGCTTGCTCAATGGTCAATCCATCAAGGTTGGGCACTTGCACTTTACCTACGGCAGTGGCGCCAAAAACAAATCGCGCGATAAGTACAGCACCCAAGATCGCACCGACAATGGCGACCAAACTTATTATTGTGAAGCCGATGCGGCGGCCAGTCTTACCCCTGCTCTTGTATACGGGCCGTTGTTGGATGCCGGCAGCCGCAATAGGTGTCAACTGCTGGGTTTGATCAATGGTGATCGTCGGCACGGCCGCGGTAACCGGCGAACCAGCTATGGCACGTTCGACATCAGCGCGAAATTCAGCGGCCGTTTGGTATCTATCATCTGGGCTCTTGGCGAGAGCGCGCATCACCACCGCATCAACTTCGGGGGTGACTCCAGGATCCACCTGAGATGGTGGCGTTGGCATCTCTGAAACATGCTGGTAGGCGATCGAGACAGGGGAGTCGCCGGTGAATGGTGGCTTACCGGTGAGCAGTTCATACAGCAAGACACTGGCCGAATAAAGATCACTGCGCGCATCGACGACTTCACCACGCGCTTGTTCAGGGGATAAATACTGCGCAGTACCCATGACCGATTGCGCCGCTGTCATCGTGGCGGTGTTGGTGTCATTCATAGCACGAGCGATGCCGAAGTCCATCACCTTTACATCGCCGGTGCGCGTAAGCATCACGTTCGCTGGCTTGATGTCGCGATGGACGATCCCGTGCCGGTGCGCGTAATCCAATGCGGAGAGAACTCCGGCGCTGATCTCTAGGGCTCGCTCGGGCAGTAAGCGTCGACCACTTGCAAGGAGTTGGCGCAAAGTCATGCCGTCGACGTACTCCATGACGATGTAGGGCACGATCACCGCGTTCTCACCATCACCCATCAAGGTGTCTTCACCGGTGTCGTAGACCGCGACGATATTGGGATGATTCAAGGCCGCGGCGGACTGCGCCTCGCGGCGGAAACGGGCTTGAAATGACGGATCCCGTGCCAAGTCGGGTCGCAGGATTTTTACTGCCACGCGCCGCCCAAGGCGCAGGTCCCGCCCCTCGTGCACCTCAGCCATGCCCCCGCGGCCAATAACCTCGCCGATCTGGTAGCGGTCACCGAGCATTCGGCCCGGTTCAGTCGTCATGGCCCCATCATCTCAGGCTCGCGGCAAATTTCTGGCACCCGAGCTGGGCTCATTGGCGAAGCACTGCCTTCATTACCTCACGGGCAATGGGCGCGGCCAACCCGTTGCCGCTGATCTCGGTTGCTCTCGAGTCCTCAATAACGACGGCAACCGCCACCTTCGGGGATTGCGCCGGCGCGAAAGCCACGAACCAGGCAACCGCGGGGCGCTCGTTATCGGTCTCAGCCGTGCCGGTCTTGCCGGCAACGCGCACCCCGGAGATCTTGGCGTTGCTGCCGGTGCCGTTCTCCACGACGTTTACCATCATCTCGGTGAGTTGGGCCGCATTAAGTGGTGTCATGGCGTCTTCAAACTTCGTGGGCTCGGTGGTCTGCAAGATCGCCAGATCAGGCCCTCGTACTTCCTGTACTAAGTAGGGCTGCATCGTCGCGCCGTTGTTGCCGATGGCAGCGCCCACCATCGCCATCTGAAGTGCGGTGGCACGCACATCGAATTGCCCAATAGCACTTAGGGCGGTCTGTGGTTCATCAAGCTCAGCGGGGAAGCGTGAGGTGGCAGCCTTTAGTGGGATCTGAAAACTCGTATCAAAACCCATCAATTCTGCTTGCTTTCGTAGAGCTTCATCCCCCAATTGCACGCCGAGCCAGGCAAATGCCGTATTGCAGGAGATCGCAAGTGCTTGCCTTAGGGTGACTTTGCCATCTGGGCCACACTCCTTACGATTCCAGTTCTGTAATTCGCTGGTCGACAGTGGCAACTGGTATGAAGCTGGCCCGGGCAGGATTGAATCTGGTGTGTAGAGACCGGACGCTAGTGCCGCGGCCGCCGTCACCAATTTGAAGGTCGAACCAGGTGGATTTAGTGCGACGATCGGACGATTCAGCAGCGGTTTCGCCGGGTCGGATTTGAGTTCCTCGTAATATGCGCGGATGGCTTCAGGATCTTGACTCGTCAAAAGATTCGGATCAAATGACGGGGACTGCACGGAGGCCAGAATGCGGCCGGTTGCCGGTTCTATTGCTACGACTGCACCTACCTTGCCTTTCAAACCTTTAAATGCCGCAGCCTGCGCTGCTGCGTCAATGGTGGTGGTGACCGCCCCACCAACTGGTTGGCGTCCGGCAAATAACTGGGAGATCCGGTCAACAAAGAACAGATCTGACTTCCCGGTGAGTACCCGATTCTCGGTGCGCTCAAGCCCGGTGGCCCCATAAATAAGCGAATAGAAGCCGGTAATCGGTGCGTAGAGCGGACCGTCGTCGTAGGTGCGCAAATAGCGCAGGGTATTGCCGGTCTCAACCGATCTTGCTGCCGGATTAGCGCCGACGAGGATGGGCCCGCGCTCACGGTCATACTCGGCAAGCAGTAACCGCTGATTGCCCGGGCGCTCGCGATAGTCGCGGGCTAGTACCACCTGGATAACGGTGATATTCACCAATAGTGCTACCAACATAAGCGCCAGCACTACCCCGATTCGACGAATCTGCCTACTCATCATGGTCGCTGCTCGTAACTCACACGCGCCGCACGACTTGGGTCAGTGCGTCGTCGGCATCAAAATGTTGGATGTCAGGGCGTCGAGCGCGATCTGAGATCCTGATTAATAACGCGATGATCACCCAGTTGGCAACGAGGGAGGATCCACCATAGGAGAGAAACGGGGTAGTCAGACCGGTTAATGGAATGAGGCGCGTAACACCACCGACAATCACGAATACCTGCAACGCCAGGGTAATTGACAGTCCGGCCGCGAGTAGTTGACCAAATGAGTCACGCACCGATACCGCGGCGCGTAACCCGCGCTCGATGAGAACGGCGTAAAGCAGAAGTAAAGCGAACATTCCAGTCAAACCAAGTTCTTCACCAATTGCAGCGACAATGAAATCGGTATTGGCGAAGGGTACGAAGTTTGGGAAGCCCTGTCCCAGGCCCGCGCCCATAATGCCACCGTTTGCGAAACCATAAAGTGATTGCACAATCTGGTAGCCAGTGGTGTCGGCATAAGTCCAAGGGTCCAACCAGACCGTAACGCGGTTATGTACATGCTCGAAGAGTTGATAGGCCAAATATGCCCCGATTGCAAAGAAGATTGAGCCGAGGATTAGCCAAGATCTGCGCTGGGTGGCGATATATAGCATCGTGATGAAAAGGCCGAAGAAGAGCAGCGAGGTGCCAAGATCACGCTCGAAGACCAGCACACCAAGTGAAACCGCCCACGCAATAACGAGGGGGCCAAGATCGCGTACCTGCGGAAATCCAAGGCCTAGAAACTTGGTTCGCACCAGCGCCAACGAGTCGCGCTTTACCACTAGGTAACCCGCGAAAAACAAAGTGAGCAATATCTTGGCGACTTCGGCTGGCTGGAACGACAAGCCGCCGATACGAACCCAAAGAGTCGCGCCATTAACAGTGGTGCCGATGATCGGTGCCAACGGGAGTACCAATAGGAAAAGACCAAGTAGCCCGAAGGAATAGGTGTAACGCTGTAGGCGGCGATGGTCTTTGACGAGAATGAGCGCCGCAACAAATAGCACTACGGCAATCGCAAACCAAGTCAGCTGCGCATAGACATCAGGTGTGGGCGGTGGCGCATTGTTCCGTTCGGCTCGTTGGGCGGCGGCCACATCAATTCGGTAGATCATCACTAAGCCAAGAATCGTTAGCAAGGTGGCGACCGGCAACAAGATCGGGTCGGCGTAACGAGCTTTCCAGCGCACAACGAGGTGCATAACCAGGGCGAGTGCGCCAACCACGGCGACGGTAACCCACAGGCGACCTGGTGTGCCCTCACCGGTAGCCCAACCAATCTGCAAGGTACCAAGGACACCTAAGGCCCAAGCGCAGATAAGTAGGAGCAGTTCGGCACCACGGCGACTGGGTTGGCGTCTGACGGATTGCGGGTCAGTCAAGCTCACGAAGTGGCTCCGGGGCACCCCGGTGGCGGTATCAAGTTCTGGCAACTAGCCGCCCGCGACTGAAGTTCAATGACGATTCGTTCGGCATCGGCCGCGTCACCGGCTGGAATTGTTTTACTCACGAGTTCTTGATCGAACAACGGCAACTCACCAACAGACAGGCTGGTATCGGTGGCAATTGCGGAAAGGGGGATCCCAATCAAAGTGCCAGGCACTCCGTTGTAAACGGCGACGGTACCGGTGCCGGGATTACCCTTAACGCCGACGTACCACTGCGAGTTGAGCCAGCTGCGAGCAAGCAGTAATCCGCTTGCTATTGCCAGGAGCACCAAGGCGATGGCAGTGACACTAATAAGTGCCGTGCGGCGGCGCTGGCGGCGCTGTCCGGCTTTGGCAACTTCGGCAATTGACTCGCGGTAGGCGCGCTCAGCCGCTGGCACCACCAACTCTGAGTCAATGAGGGCTTGCGGTGCGGTCGGGGGGCCACCGGCGACCCGCGGAGGGGCATCTGGGCGGTCCGGGTCAAGTTGGGCGTCGTCGGGAAAGTGCATATTCGGCAACCTCAAGCGCACCCTAGGTTCACCCGCTGCGCCAACGACAACTGGCAGTACCGGGGCATCATCGTCACTGACGCCAGTGGCTAGCTCTTCGAACTCGACCACATCAGCGATAACAACCGTGACATTATCGGGAGCCCCGCGTTCTAGGGCCAGATCAACGAGCGCGGTCACGCAACCAGTTGGGTCACCTTGACCAAGGCGCTCGGCAATTTCCTCGAAACTTAAAATTCCAGATAGGCCGTCAGAACACAAGAGATACCGATCACCGACCCGAGCCTCACGCATAGATAAATCGGCTTCTACCGGATTGATGCCATCGACCGCCCGCATAAGTAGTGAACGTTTAGGGTGAAGAGCCGCATCGGCTTGGGTGATACTGCCGCCGTCAATCAAAGCTTGGACGTAAGTGTGATCATGCGTCAATTGCGCGCACTCACCTTCGCGCAATAGGTATGCTCGAGAGTCACCAACGTGCACCAGGGCGATGCGATCTTCGAGCCAGTAGATCCCGGTGACAGTGGTGCCCATGCCGGTTAGTTCTGGATCAGCCGCGATGACCCCACCTATTGCCAAGCCCACATCGTCGATGGCATCGGCCAGAGCACTCAATACTTCAGTTGCTTGCGGCGGGTGAAGTTCAAGATCTGCGACCGTTGCGATAGCCGAAGCGGAAGCCAACTCACCGGCAGCATGACCACCCATGCCGTCGGCAACTAGAAGCATTCGCGAACTGGCGTAACCGGAGTCTTCATTGCCGCGCCTAATGAGGCCAACGTCGGAGCGGGCTGCGTAACGAAGTTGCAGTGACATGGCGCGCTACCTCTGCAACTGCAAGGTGGTGCGGCCAACGCGAAGTGGCGCGCCAACAGGCAGCACGGTAGGGGTAGTGATCCGGGTGCGATCTATCCAGGTGCCATTGGTCGAACCGAGATCCTCAACAACCCAAGCACCCTCAGCGGGGTAAACCCGCGCATGGCGACTTGATGCGTAATCGTCTTCGATGACAACGGTGGAGTCGGGTGCCCGACCGATGGTGACCTGCGCGGTATTTAGCGGAATCACAGTACCGGTCAGCGGGCCTTCGGTAACAACAAGTTTGGTGCCGCGCACCTTTGCCTGCCGGGCGACCTTGGCGGGCTTGGGCGCTTTAACTGGGCGCGCCCGACCGGTGGGTCGGGTTTCAGCAGGTTGGCGCAGATCTCTGCGTAATACAAAAATGGTAAGAAGGACAAATAACCACAGCAGGCCCAAGAAGGCCAGGCGGATAAGGGTGAGCGCGAGCTCGGACACGATCAGCCGCTCCGGAACACCAAAGTTGTCGACCCCAAGGAGACCGAGCCCCCATCTTCAATGGGAGCTTCGGTGATCTTGGCCCCGTTGACAAAAGTGCCGTTGGTTGACCCCAGATCGCGCACGAGCACCGGTTGGCCCAAAATGATTTCGCAGTGATTGCGTGAGCAACCTGGGTCTTCAACCCGAATATCGGTTTCACTGCCGCGCCCCAACCGCGTGATGGCGCGTACCAATGGATAAGCGGTATCACCGAGCACTAACCGTGGTTGGTCACCAACAGGGGCATTGCTACCCACCTGCTTGGCACTGACCTCTGCGCGCGCTTCGCTGCGCACCCGAAAGATCCCGGTTTCCAGGTCCTCGTCACTGCCGAGGGTCACCTGCACCGAGCCGAGCAAGGTGTACTGCTGCTCGGTGCCATAAGCCTTGACCAGGTCAGCCAACTCCGATTGCAGGGCATCGCGGAAGACAGCCAAGCGCTTGTAGTCGTGGTCGGAGAGCTCAACATTGAAGATATTCGGGATGACGGTGCGATCGCGGCCGGTCACCGCCGCCCGGTCATCAATTTCGCGCTGCAAAGCAGCAGCGATCTCAACCGGCTGTACCTCAGCCTTAAAAGCCCGGGCGAAGGCGCCATTGACCATGCGGTCGAGGGAGTCCTCGAACCGTTCTAGCAACCCCACTTGCACTCCTTTAAAGCCGGTTAACCAGTGAACCTTGATGGTAACCCGCCGCCACGGGGTCCGGGGGGAGGCGCCCGGGGGGCGGAGCCGGGGTGAGACATTGGCCTCCACCTTGCATTTTGTTGCCATCGGCGCCCGATTAGGCGAAACTGATTGCGGGCAGACATTAAATCGCTGTTAAATTGGACGGCATAAGTATCTAGGTTGAGTCAGCCGGTTTACCCATCGAATGGAGTAGTAGATGAGTCTCCCCCGTGCCCTGAGCATGTCAGTGATCGCGGCAACAATTGCTCTTACCATGTCATCGCTTCCTGCCCAGGCGGCGCCGCCCTCGCCGGCAAGCGTCGCCGATGCCTACTCCGTGATGCTTACTGCATCGCAGGCTCAGGCGGTGGGGGTAAAAAAGCATTATGTAGCTGGCTTCACAGTCGCATCTACCACCAAGGGCACACCGCATGCTCATGTGTGTATGGAATTGACGGACGGCATCGGGATCCAAGGCCCAGGCGCAGGGAGCGTGCTCACTTCTGTTTTTGCTGACGGCCGCGGCGATTGGACATTTTCGGTCGACCAGGAGATCCATTGGTACACAAATGAGCAGTCGGCCAAGAAGGCCTACAACGCCATCGTGAAGCAGGTCAAGAGGTGTGTGGGGCAGCAGTTAGGCGACGCCTCAGACGTTTCTGGTGAGACCACCTACTCCGTCCCTACGATATTGACCAACGGCACCAAGAAGGCGAAGGATGGCGATCCGTTCCTCTGGGTCAACTCCAAGACCATTTATCCCGGCGCGCCCAGCTTAGCCGACCACGACTACACGACCTTTCGCCTGTTCGGGAACTTCATTCAGTTCATCGAACTGGAATCAGAGGGCCTCGGCGCGACACCTTTGACCAAGAAGCAGATCGCGGCTGCCGACCGGCTCACTGATTCACTCGGAGATGCCTGGCAAGCGAAGTTCATGTAGTTCGTCACGTGAGTCGAGGGGGCCGGGATCCAAGATCCGGGCCCCCTCGTCTGTGCGGGGA
>SHUQ01000067.1 GCA_009694585.1 Candidatus Nanopelagicales bacterium
TGACAGCAAGTCCAGCGACAGCAAGTCCAGCGACAGCAAGTCCAGCGACAGCAAGTCCAGCGACAGCAAGTCCAGCGACAGCAAGTCCAGCGACAGCAAGTCCAGCGACAGCAAGTCCAGCGAGCCAGCCAAGAAGGCCGACGCCACTCCTAAGACTTCGGCTCCTGCCAACACCTAGGAATCTCGCCTGTGGATAACTAATCGCACCATTGCCCGATTTTGCTTAACCTTCATCCATGCTTGATCTGCAAAAACTTCGCGCTGGTACCCCGGCGCATTTCATCAGGCGCCACCGCCGCTCACTTGCCGCCACCTGCGCGGCCTTAGCCGTGCTTTTGGCTCTGGGCTCCGTACGTTCGGCCGCGAGCCCGGCGAGCGTAAACCCAACTACCAACCCGATGACGACTTTGGCTAGAGGTGACGTCGCTATCCCCGTGCCACTGTCACCACCGCCGGCAGCCGGGCTGCTGCATCTTGGAGATGTCATCGACTTAATCGCGGTAAACGAAGCGGGTACCGCAACGACGGTGGCCCGCGGTGCTCGAGTGACCGCGGTCCCTGCTGCCGGCGGCTTCATGTCGACTTCCTCAGCACTGGTGCTCGTCGCGGTGGACGAGTTAACCGCCCTACGAATTGCCGGGGCTACCGGCACCAGCGAACTAACCTTCGCGATGCATCCGGTTAGTGCGCAGTAGCAGCACTTAGGTTTCGCGATCCGTTAAGGCAAAATCAAGTTCCGTGATGCGGCGGCACATCTGCTCGTAAGCGCGCATCGCTTGAATCAAATCCTCCGGACTCATCGGTGGTCGTATCGGGCAGTAGGTCAACATGCAGTTGATCGGGCTTAACTCGAGTCGAACCCACCGAGCCGAGCGCCTCATCAAATACTCGACCCATCGAATGCAGGTCTTCACGGGTTACTACAAATGGTGGCGAGACCTGTAAACCGCCGTCGGCCAACAACCGGGTGAGCACGCCCCGGTCACGGGCGGCCCGCACCAATCGAGCGCCAATAGCTGGATCCTCCTTGATTACGTCTGGGCGTAACTGCACCGCGCCCAGCAGGCCCACGGTTCGGACAGCTTCCACGTGACTGTGGGTAGCTAATGGATTCAACGCGGCCGAAAGAACCGGCGCCAGCTCATCGACGCGCTCAACAAGTTGCTCACGCTCAATGATGTCGAGATTCACGTTCGCGACAACCGCAGCGGTCGCATGCCCCGAATAGGTGTAGCCGTGGCGCCAAATCAGCCCCGGGGTATTCCAGAAAGGTTCAGCAACCCGGCCACTTACCAGCACCGCACCCATCGGTAGGTAGCCCGAGGTCAAACCCTTGGCGGTCAAGATCAGATCCGGCTGCATGTCCCACCGCTGCGAGGCAAACATGGATCCGGTACGGCCGTAGCCGCTGATTACTTCATCGGCAACCAGCAACACCCCGCGCTCCTTGCAGATATCTCGCACGCGCGTCAAGTAGCCATCCGGTGGCGGATAAACCCCGCCCGCACCGATCACTGGCTCACAAAAGAACGCCGCAACATTCTCAGCGCCGATGGCATCAATCTCTAAAGCCAGAACTTCGGCATCATCCCAAGTCACGTTTTGGATCTTTGGGTCTGGTTCGCCGTGGCCATCGCGATTTGCGGAGATGCCCCCGAGCGAAGTTCCGGCAACATGCATACCGTGATACGACCGGTGTCGGGCAATTATTCGAGTGCGCTTCGGTTCGCCAAGTAATGCCCAATACCGGCTGATCATTTTGAGCGCCGTATCGACCGCATCACTGCCACCGGAGGTGAAGAACACTTTGGCACCGGCCAGTCCCGATAAGGCCGCCAAGCGGTCAGCCAGGTCAAGGGTTGGTTGGGTAGCGAAGTCACCGAATGACGAATAAGAAGCAATCGCGCGCATTTGCGCGGCCGCCGCATCGGCTATTTCGACTCGGCCATGTCCAACATTGCAATACCAAAGTGCCGCAGTGGCATCTAGATAAGTACGGCCATCAGCGCCTTTGACATGGGCGCCATGCCCGGAGGCGATCACGAAGTCGTGGCCGGCCACCACCGACATATCGGCGAATGGGTGCCACATTGCGGAGGGGGGCCGGTCAAGCACCTGTTAAGGCTACGGCATCGGTGCCGTAACGTCATCGCCTATGAACAACCAGGCCGGCCGGCAACTCGTTGGCAGCGGGCGGGTGGTGCTCTTTGGGGCCACCGGCTACACCGGACGACTCGCCGCCGAAGCCATGGTGCGCGCCGGGTTGGCGCCCGTCCTGGCTGGGCGCTCTGCGGCCAGTTTGACGGACTTGGTTGCCGAGTTGGCACCGTTCGCGCCGATCAATGCCGCCCCCACCTGGCAGGTTGCCGAGATCGGTGACCAAGGAAGCGTCAACGCGCTCTTGACCACACCCGATGATGTGCTGGTTTCCACGGTCGGGCCTTTCACCCGCCTAGGCGCCTCGGCCATTACGGCTGCGATCAATGCCGGCGCTAGTTATGTCGACTCCACCGGCGAACCACCATTTATCCGCGAGGTCTTCCAGACGTACGGTGCGCAGGCCCACGCAACCGGGGCCCGACTACTAACTGCCTTCGGCTACGACTACGTACCGGGCAATCTCGCTGGCGCACTGGCCTTGCAAAGTGCACGAGCCACGGGTGCGGTGCCAACGCGAGTCGAGATTGGCTACTTCGTCGGCGGCGAAAGTTTCGGCATAAGCAGTGGCACCAAGGCAAGTGTCGCCGCAATCATGCTGGCACCGTCATTTGCCTTTCATCATGGTGGCATCATCACCGAACGCAGCGCGCGGAGCACCAGTCACTTCAACGTCGACGGCAAAACTCTCGCTGGGCTCAGTGTCGGTGGCAGCGAACACTTCGCGCTCCCCCGTTTTGACCAGTCAGTACGCGATGTTGGTGTCTATCTGGGTTGGGCTGGCAAGGCCACTTCGGCAGCAAGTGCTGCAAGCGGCGTGATGAGCGCGGCAGCACGTATCCCTGGGCTAAGTACCCTCATTCACCGAGCCCTAAAGTCCGCGGCCGGCGAAACCACCGGGCAAGGGCCCACGAAACGCCAACGTGATACCAATACCTCGATTGCCGTCGCCCGGACTTTTGATGGTGTCGGGCGCCAACTCTCACGTGTTCAAGTGACCGGCCCATCTCCTTATTCGTTGACGGCGGAACTACTCGCCTGGGCCGCGGCGATGTGCTTGGTGTACCCGGCCCAAACTGGTGGCGCCTTCGGCCCGGTCGATGCCTTTGGGCTGACCGCCCTCGTGCGCGGCTGCGCCGATATGGGGCTAGTGCCGGTCAACACATGATCGTGCTACTAGAACCACAGTGGCGCGCCCGCGAATTCGCCCACCGTGAGCGGGTCCAACCGTGGGTCGATCCACGACTCGAAAGACGTAGGCGCGGCCTTTCGCATCCAGTTGATGACTTCCTGTTCGACTACTACCCCTATTCGGTCAACAAACTCTTGTCTTGGCATCCAGGTCACGGGGTCGAGTTGCAAGGTGATGTCACGCAGTTCGAAGTTGATCCCGCATACCGGCGGCTCGATAACGACACCCGGGGCGTCACCACCAACCTCGATCAGTTAGCGGCAAAGGCAGACCGATTGGATCTGGTGATTCGACTACTTGCTGGTACGGCTGCACGCCCTGCGCAACTTAATTGCTTCGGATTACATGAATGGGCGATGGTCTACCAGACCCCCGACATTCGTCACAGCAGTTACCCGCTCCGAGTGACCGCGGACGAGGTAACCGAGATAGTTGACGAACTCGGGTTGCGCTGCACTCATATTGACGCCTACCGATTCTTCACCGAGGCGGCAACGCCAACTAACAACTTTGAACCCACCCGCGAAAACCAGCCTGACCTCGAGCAGCCCGGCTGCCTCCATGCCAATATGGATCTCTACAAATATGCGATGTGGTTCAGTCCGTTCATCCAAAGTGAACTCATTGCCGATTGCTTCGAGTTGGCCCGCACTGCCAGAACATTGGATATGCGCGCCGCCCCCTATGACCTGCGAGACCTTGGCTATGAGCCGATTTGCATCGAAACTGCTGACGGTCGGCGCGACTACGTTGAACAGCAGCGCCTGATCGCCGAACAGGCTCAGCGCCTTCGAACCCAATTGAGTTCGAATTTGGAGGCACTTCGATCAGTCGGCAACTTCGGGCGTGGCGCAAACTATCCCATCCTCGGGCATGCTGCCGATTCTCAAACTAGATAAAGCGGCGTTCGGCTCCGGCGGTACCGTCACCTCGGTGATCGTGCAGCCAAGTACCTCGCCATCAGATGAAGCAACCGGCGCGTTACTTGACGTCATTCGCACCCAGACCGCCCCAAAGGTGCTCGCAGAGTCTGGCACGAAAATCTATGTTGGGGGCACACAGGCAGTGTCTGAGGATTTCACCACCCGATTAGCTGCAGCACTACCGGTATTCTTGCTCCTCGTCGTTGGCCTTGGTTTCATCGCGCTGATGTTGCTCTTCCAGCCACTGCTGATACCGCTCACCGCAGCACTTACTTCACTACTAAGTTTTGCCGGAGCCTTGGACGTGACCGTTGGCTCAGGGCGCTTTGTCTCCGCCGCTGCAGCAATCATGACGAGTGCTTTCTTATCTTTTGTGCCGACCCACTTGATGCCATCAAGTTGTTCGGGGTGGTGCTAGCTTCTGCCGTACTAATTGACGCCTTTATCATTCGACTGATTTTGGTGCCGTCTTTGATGACCCTATTCGGCAAAGCCAACTGGTGGGTGCCACGTTGGCTCAGCCGAGTGCTGCCAAATATTCGACTTGAGTAGTTGTCTGCGACCGCTACCAGCGCGGTAACGCTTTGCCGGGATTCAAAATGCCTAGTGGATCCCACGCGGCTTTCACTCGCGAATGCAAATCAATCGCGACTTCATCAAGTTCAAGTGCTAGGTGGGCCCGCTTTAAGGTTCCCACGCCATGTTCACCGGTGACTGTGCCACCAACTTTTAGCGCAACGTCAAGAATTTCATTGAACGCAACCATCGCGCGAATTGCAGCACCTTCATCACCGCGCGGGACTACAATTGTCGGGTGCAGGTTGCCGTCACCGGCATGGCCGAAGGTGCCGATGAAGACGTCATTGCGCTGCGCAATCTCTGCGATCATGACCATTGCTTGCGCAAGTTTTGAGCGGGGCACCGCGATATCGTCAAGGAGCCAATCCCCCATCATCTCCAGGGCGGGGATCGCCATTCGCCGGGCGCCTACGAGCATTTCTGCTTGCTCAGGATCCTCGGACCGATAAGCCTCCGCAGCACCATTGCGCTCACAAATCTCGAGCAGCAGATCAGCTTCGGCGATACCTGCGCTACCAGCAGCATCGGTCTGAGCAATTAACAATGCCCCGGCTGACGTGTCAAGTCCCATCGGGCGCCAGGTTTCAACGGCGGTGATTGTCGCCTGATCCATCAGCTCAAGCATGCTCGGGGTTAACTGCGCCATGATCTGTTCAACCGCCAGGCCCGCTGCACCAACATCAGCGAATACGGCCACCGCAGTTGTCGGCGGCGGCGGTAGTGCGCGCAACCTAAGGCGCGCCATCGTGACAATGCCAAGGGTGCCTTCACTGCCGACCAGCAACCCGGTGAGGTCATAGCCAGCGACACCTTTAATCGTGCGACGTCCGATGCGAGTTACCCGCCCATCGGCAAGTACAACTTCGAGCCCGAGGACCGAATCGCGAGTAACTCCGTACTTCACGCAGCACAACCCACCCGCATTGGTGTTGACATTTCCACCAATCGAACAGAAGTCTTTGCTCGCTGGGTCCGGGGCATACCAGAGCCCATGCTTTGCCACGTGCTCACGCAAATCGGTATTGAAAATCCCGGGCTGGGTTTCCACGTACCCATTGCCTGTGTCAACATTTAGTACTTCACGCATTTTTTCGACGCAAACAATGAGCGAACCATCGATCGCATTTGACCCACCCGACAACCCCGAGCCCGCGCCCCGCGGAACCACTGGGATCCGGTACTGGTGGGCAGCTTTCATAATCGCACTTACCTGCTCGGTCGTGCGCGGAAAGACAACGGCGATTGGTTCGCCGGCTTCAGACCCGGTAGATCTATCCCGCGTATAGGTGGGCAGGCGGTCTTGATCAGTGACTACGTCGCCATCGGCTAGCGCTGCATCGCATGCCGCGAGTAGGGCATCTTCATCGGTCACGCGCGGCCACCCAAACTTTTCGCAGGGGTTCGTCAATTTCCCATCGAGTTTGCTCACCGGCCAATAGCCGCCCAACGGTGCCAGGGCCCAGTTCGAGGATCGAACCATCTTGCAGCAGTATGCGGCCGCGGCCACTTAACACCACGAATACTTCATCGTTTTCGGTATCTGTCGAAACTCCGACGGAGTGCTCCCAAATCCCAATGGTCATGGTGTCGGTATCACCGATAGTCACCGAACCGGTCGTCACCCCTCCGCTGATATCACGGTCATCGCCAAGTGGTTCATGGATAACCACGATGCTCGCCGGATCCTCAACACTGGCCATCGCTAAACCTTATTCGGCTTCGACGGATTCGACTATGCCGGCCAGTACCCCCGGCGGGATCGGGCCGATGATGCGCGCGGCGACCAGCCCGGACCGGTCAATGACCAAGGTGCTGGGTAGTGAACCCGGTGGCACCTCGGGCAAGGTCGCGAGCATCCTTCCAGCCGGATCCATGATGCTTTCGTATGGAATCTGTTGCTGCTTGACAAACTCACGTGCCTTTGCAGGATCGTCCTTGACATTTAACCCGACAAAAACCACATCGGCACTCGCGGTGCTCGAACTTGCGGCTATCAACTCCGGCGTCTCTTCAATGCAGGGTGCGCACCATGAGGCCCAGGAGTTCAAGACCACTACCGAGCCGGCGAGGGTCGCCAGATCAAGTTGCGCTCCCGACAAAGTCGCACCGGCAATCGGTGGCATGCTGGGCCGTTCTCCGGCCGCATAGGAGGTGACATCAACCTCCGGTGTGACACCATGGGGGGTGCGCCCGCAGCTGGTTGCCATTAGACAAATCCCGGCCGCGACGAGGAGCGCGCCAACAACTCGAAGTCGGCGGCGACCCGTTAGCGCCAACAGTAGTGAACCCATAGGGATACGACTGTATAGAATGGGCAAAGATGGGGCCCGGCCCTCGTAGCTCAGTCGGATAGAGCGACCGCCTCCTAAGCGGTAGGCCATGGGTTCAATTCCCGTCGAGGGCACCACCGCAACTAGTCACGACGCAAGGTGTTTAGGTTTCGGGTTTTCTCGGCCCGAATGCTTGCTGGCGCATATCTAGTGCCAACTGAATCGGCCGCACAATCGAATCCGGTAGGCCCTCTTCATCACGAATGCGCAGCAACTCCTCCTGCTCAGCGCGCACCATCAGCCGCAACAGATCACCCGCCGTGACGGCATCAGTTTGGTCGACCGCCTCCTCGCTCATGGGCGCTAGCGCGTCAACACGACGTTGGGTTTCAACCCGCAAAACTTCGAGAACTTCGCGCGGGATCGGCTGGTTGGAGAGATCCGCGGCTTCCTCAGCTTCGTCTCACTCCTTTAGCGCGGCATAGGCGAGTGCCGCATCTAGCCTGCGGACAGTTTGGCTCGCATCAATGTCTTGCACCTTGAGCCGGCGCGCCAATGGTCCAATGGTTTGAGCTAGGAGCAAAGTCACAACGATTACCCCGAAGGTTGTGGCAACAACAACATCTCGAAATGGAAATGGTTCACCAGATTCAACTACCAGTGGAATCGAAAACGCCGCCAGGGCAGAAATCGGGCCTCGGGCACCCGACCACCCGACAATGAAAGAACCTCGCATCAGCCGTGAGGGCGACTGTCCTTGAAAAACTGGCATTTTATTTCTAAAAATCCGGACCAGCACCATTACAAAGACCACTCGCGTCAAGATCAAGGTCACAACCACCGCTGGTACCAAGACCGCAACGAGTAAACGGTCACTATTAGAAACCGCAAGGAGGGTGTTAACCAGATAAATGCCAACCATAAAGAAGGCAAGTGACTGAAGTACGAAAGTGACGTGGCGCCAAAGCATCGCACTTTGCAACCGCCCTGGATTACGAGCCTTAGTTGATTGCGAATGGGCGGTATAGAGCCCAGCGACTACGACCGCCAAGATACCCGAACCCTCAAGGAGCTCAGCACCCAAATAGAGCGCAAATGGCGCAACAAGTACCAAGCTGTTCGCCGCGATGGTGTCGTTGCTCTTGGAGATAACAAATGAAAGTAGCCAACCACCCGCGAGCCCAATCCCGATACCAACTGCGACAGCAAGAAGAAAAACCACACTAATTTGAACGGCCGTGATGCTGCCAGCAAGCGTGGCAACCACCGCTACGCGCAATGCCGTCAAAGCTGTGCCGTCGTTAACTAGGCTCTCGCCCTCAAGAATTGACACTAGGCCCCTTGGCAGCGATGCCTTTCGGGCCACGGTGCTAACCGCTACGGCATCAGTTGGCGCCAATACCGCACCCAGTGCAAGTGCTACGGCAACTGGCATCGCAGAAATCCACAGAGCCACCCCG